>JBGARM010000040.1:6628-13604 GCA_044230215.1 Thermoanaerobaculia bacterium
AACGCCGGCGGGAAGCTGCGCGCCGCTGCGGCGCGCAGCTCCGCGGTCGCCGATCGGCGTTCGGTGGGCGGCAGAAAGAAGCGCCGCTCGCGATCCCAGAAGAACTGCGGACCCGCCGCTGCGGCCCCGCGCTCGAGCTCGGCGGCGAGGTGTCCGAGACAACCCTCGAAGACCAGCACGTCCGGATTCATCGCCACGATGCGCCCGGCGGTGCTGGCTTCGACGCCGCATCGCACGCCGCCGGCGTAGCCCAGATTCGCCCCCGGATCGATCCTGCGCACCTGCAGGCCGCTCCAGCCCTTCCGGTCGGCGGGCTCGCTGCCGTTGTCGATCACCAGGATCTCGGCGTCGAGGCGCGAGCTCGCGAGGTCGCGCTGCAGCGCCCCGACGGCTTCGACGAGGAGCCCGGGTGTCCGGTAGTGCACCAGGACGATGGCGAGATCGCTCACGTGGCAGGAGGTCTCCCGTCGACGGCTCGGTGGCGCCAGGCGCTCGACCGCCCGCTCGGCGGCACCGCGCGCGCGCTCAACCGCCGACCGCAGCCGGCCGCTGCCCGGTGAGCTCGGAGTAGACCGCGACCAGCGCATCGCTGGTCGCGGTCTCACTGAAGCGCCCGGCGGTCGCCCGGGCGCGCAAGCGCATCTCGAGCAGCCGCCGCGGATCCGCCTCTTCGATCTCGACGAGCTCGAGCAGGCGCTCGACCAGGGCATAGGCATGGTGATTGTCGAAGACGAAGGCGTCGACGCCGTCGGTCAGGAAGTCCCGCCCCCCCACCGCCTCGAAGCACACCGGCACGCAGCCCGCGGCCATCGCCTCCGGCACGCTGGTGTTGAAGGCCTCGTGCGAGTTGAGATTGACCAGCAGCGGCGTGCGCGCCATCAGGCCGGCGACCTCGCGGTGGGACAGGCCGGCGAGCTCCTGCAGCCGCCAGCCGGTACCGCGCTCGGCGAAGCTGCGTCCGACCAGTTTGGTGACGATGTCGTAGTCGGGAAAGCCGGCGCGGCGATACTCCGGCTTGGCGGCGAGCAGCACCCGGCGCTCCCGCTGCTGGTCGCGGATTTCGGCCGGCGAGCGCAGGAAGTAGGGGGCGATGCAGGGCGGCACCAGCCGGGCGGCGATACCGAAATGCCGTTCGACCACCGCGGCGACGTGGGGCATCACCGCCAGAGCGAACTCGAAACCGAGCTCGGGATAGCGCACCGCCGGGCGATCGCCGAGCAGGGGCAGGAAGCTCCCCTGCACGAAAACGCCGCGCCGGCAGGCCCACGGCAGGGGCTCCGTAGCCCGGACCTCGGGGACGATCACCAGGTCGTGCGCTTGCGGTGGGTCGACCGTCTCCTCGACGTAGGCGATCGGCACGTCGTCGTCGAGCCAGGGCAGGCGGAAAGGCCGGCGCTCGTGCAACACCCGGGCGTCGAATCCCGCCTCGACGAGCAGCCGGACGTGCTGGTAGAGCATTCCCTGCCCCCAGCTCGGAGCCGCATAGTCGGATACGAGGTAGAAGATGCGCGGTGTCGCGCGCGCCCGCTCCACCGCGGCGCTCACCGGGTCAGGGCGTAGATGCAGTCGCGGCAGAGGAAGTCCGCAGGCGCTTCCTCCATGCCATAGACCCAGCGGCGAAGCAGGCTCATGCGCTCACCGGTGAGGATGTCGCGCAGCGACTCCTCGTGCAGGTCGCCGACCACGTAGCGGTCGAAATAGTCCTGGCAGCACAGCACGGCCTTGCCGTGCGGCGTGATGTGGACCCACTGCACCGGGCGCGAACCGGTCTGCTCGCAGCCGCACAGACCGGCGAGCGCCTTCTTCGGGCGCAGGCCGATGGGGACATTGCCCGCCCGGTTCATGACCTCGTAGTACTTGACGGTGAAGCAGGTCTCGCCGAAAAGCTCCTGGATCTGATCGTAGTCGCGCTTGTGGTTCTCGTCGCCCTGACCGAGAACGGCGATCTCCATGGTCTCGGCGAGCCGCACGTTCTTCACGTAATCGAGGTTCTTGAGCACGATGCGCAGGTGGTCGCCGCGCCGGTCGGCGGCGTAGCGCTCGCGGTTGAGCGTCGACAGGTTCACCGACAGGTATTTGAGTCCACCGAGGGCGAGGATCGCGTCCGTGCGCTCCGGGGTGAGGCCCGTGGCGTTGGTGAGCACGGCCGGCGGCAGCCGATGCTTCACCAGGATACCGACCTGTTCGACGAACCGCTTGTCGAGCGTCGGCTCGTTGTAGTTGATCATCGACACGCCCTCGAGGGTGCCGCGGAACTCCGCCAGCTGCTCGACGACCTTCTCGTAGAAATCGAGCGGCATGGAGAACGTCTCGCGCGGGTGTTCGGCGACCGGGCAGAAGTAGCACCCCTGGTTGCACGCGGTGTGCGCCTCGAGGGAGGCGTACTTGAGCAGGAAACGGCTGCTCAGGGTGGGCGCGTCCTCGACCATCCAGCCGGCGGCTACCAGCGCATCGCGGTCTGCCGGGGTCAGGGCGTCGAGCGTCGCCTGTCCGAGGGCCGCAGCCCGCAGCTCGCGGTAGCCGGCTTCGTGCGACTCGAGATAGCGGCTGGTGAGCGGATTGTAGAGGCGCTCGCTCTCGACATGCAGGAACGGCTCGGTTCGCCAGGTTGGCGATCGGCTCCCGAGCCGCGGCTGAGCGGCGCTGCCGGTTTCCAGCTTCATCTTCGCTGCCCTCCTCCCACTGCAGGTTCGAAAGTTGCCACCACGCGGCGCGCGCGCCCGGCCAGGCGAGCGCGCCGGCAGCGGCGAGGATTGCCCTGCGACCCTGGCCGGCGGCAACCGCCCAGAGGCGAGGGGGGAAGCATAGAGCAGTCGCCTAGAGCTCGTCCGCGAAGGCCGGGCGCAGCCGACGGAAGAGCGCCCAGCCGAGCCCCATCGTGGCGAGAGCGATCCCCGCCAGGGCGAGCGCGGCACCCGCCGTCGGCGGTGGACCGCCGAGCAGCACGGTGCGGAAGGCCTGCACGGTGGTCGCCATCGGATTGAGCGCCATCCACGGCCGCAGGCGCTCCGGAATCAGGCTCAGGGGATAGACGATCGGCGTGAGGTAGAACCAGGCCTGGAGCGCAATCCCGAGCCCCTGCGCGACGTCGCGAAAAAAAACCTGCAGGGCGGACGCGGCCCAGCCGAAGCCGAGCGCCAGCGCGACCTGCGCCGCGAGGCCGAAGAACAGCCAGGGGAGGCGCTGCCAGGCGGGCTCCCCGGCGACCGCCTGCCAGACGGCGAAGATGCCGAGGGCGACGAACTGATGGATCAGCGCCGAGACGATGCTCGAGACCACCAGCAACTCGCTGGGAAAACGCAGCTTGCGGACCAGCCCGGAGTGCTCGACGACGGCCGTCGCGGCCCGCTGGAGGCCCTCGGCGAAGGCCAGCCACGGCACCAGGCCCGAGAACAGGAAGACCGGAAAGCTTGCGGTGCGCTCGCCGGTGAGCGGCACCTTCAAGATGACCGAAAAGACCACCCAGAGGAGCGCCAGCTGCCAGAGCGGGTGGACGAAGGCCCACAGGAAACCGAACAGCGAACCGCGGTAGCGGCTCTGCAGGTCGCGGCGGACCAGCTCTTTGAGGAGGAAACCGTGATGCATTCGGGTCCGGGCATGCCGCGAGGCGGCTGTTCATGGCATCTTGACATGGAACCCCCCCGCTGCCTACTATGCACGTGCCTAGGACAACCGATATGGGACAGATACCAGAGATCCAGCAGGTCCAACTCGTCGGAAAGAAGATCCGTCAACTCCGCAAGGAGCGTCATCTGACGCAGACGGAGCTTTCGGCAAAGTTGGGCATTCAGCAGTCCGACCTCTCGCGCATGGAAAAGGGCGAGTACCGGGTGAGTCTGGATACCCTGTTCAAGGTTCTCGCCGAGTTCCGCATCGGCGTGGGCGAGTTTTTCGAAGACGTCTCCCGTGAAACGGTCTCGCCGCGCGACCTGCGCCTGCTGAACGATTTCCACGCGCTGGATCCGGTCGCGCAGGAGGAGATCGAAGGCTACATCCACGAGCGCAGGCAGCCCCGACGCAGCGCTCGGCGCGAGCCGGTGCTCCTCAGCTAGGAACACTCCTGGTGATCCACAACTCGGAAGATTTTCAGGCGGCCCGCGCCCGCTGGATGGAGTCCGTCGAAGCCGGACGGCTCGAGGAGGCGCTCGTCCTCGTCGACGAGGCTCTGTCCTGGGCCGAAGCGAACGGCGAGGAGATCCTCCGTGATCGCGCGCTGTGCAATCGCGCCGCGATCGCTCTCGAGCTCGGACGCGGCGCGGCCCACATTCCGGCGCTGCGCTCCCTGCTCGTCCGCACCGTGGACGCGGAGAACACCTACCTCGCCGCCTACACGATCGCGCGCCACTACGAGCTGCTGAAGGAGCACCGCAAGGGGCTCTTCTACGCTCAGTTGGCCCGTGACCGCGCCACCACACTCGACGAGAACCGCCGCGCGGCGAGCCTGAACTCCATCGCCAACTTTCTCGTCGCCGAGAGCCGTTTCGACGAAGCGATCGCGGTCTACGAAGAGGCGCTGGTCCTGCTGCCGTCGCGCGAGTCGCTGCGCGCAGCGGTGATCGGCTACAACCTCGGCTACTGCAAGGTACTGACCGGCCGCAACAACGATGGCCTGGCCCTGCTGTACGCGAGCCTGCGTGCGCTACTGCGCCGCGGTGCTGCGGCGCACGCCATGAAGGCGCAGCTCGACCTCGCCTTCGCTCTCCTCGAAAGCGGTCGTCCCCGACTCGCTGGCCGGCATGCCGCGCGGGCGCTGGACGCAGCCGAGCGGTTCGAGGACGGTGACGCCAAGAAGAACGCTCTCTACCTCGCGGGCGCTGCGGCGGTCGCCACTGGCGACCGCGTCGGCGCGCGCCGCCACTTCGAGCGCCTGCAGCAGGGTTTCTACCCCGCGGCCGACTATCTTCCCGAGCTCCTGCTGCACGTCGACGTGCGCGAGCTGGTCAACCTCAAGGCCTGACCCGGCGACCGATGCGAAATCTCCTGCGCTCTCTCGCCCCGCTCGCGCTCCTGGCCTCCCTGGCCGCGGCGCCGGTGCTGGCGACCGCGACCTCGACGCCAGTCGAGCTCGGCAGCGACGGCGCGATCTATCGCCTGTGGTCGGGGACGTACGGCGAGCTCTTCGGGGCGGCGAACAACGGCGTCGCGGCAGCGGTTCCGGTGCTCGCCCTGGAAGTCATCGCACCCGGGCAGGCGGCGCAGCGCACCCTGGTTCCCGGCACCGAAGGACCGGAGCTCGAGAGCGCTGCCGCCCTGCTCTTCGATCGCGACTCGTCCTCGGTCCACGCCGTCTGGAACTCGCGCACGGTGGCCGAACAGACGGCCTCCCGCCTGCAGCTGCGGTCCCTGACGCCCACGGGCTGGACGGACTTGATCGAGCTCTCCGCAGGCTCGCAGACCGACAAGTCGGCGCTGCGGCTGGCGCTCACCTTCGACGACTACGCCGTAACCGTCGACGGCGTCACGACGCGCGTTCCGCGCCGCGTCCTGCACCTCGTCTGGGTCGAGACCTTGGCCTCTGTGGCTCACGTCTACTATTCCCCGGTCGTCTTCGTCCGTGGCAGCTACCTTGGATGGAACCCGGTGGTCGCGCTGGATGAGCTCTCGACGCCGGATCCGTCGCTCTCTCCGGCCGCGCCGGTGCCGGCCGCCCTGAGCGCCGCGCCGACGTTGGCGGCGACGCCGACCGGCAAGGTCACGGCCTCTTTCGTTCAGTCGCAGACTCATCATCTGGTCGCGGTGGACATCCAGGCGCTGCCCGGCGAGCTCGGCGAGCTGGCCGAAATGGCCCGCGGCCACATCGTCGAGCTGGCGCAGAGCCTGGGTCTCGAGGATCGCAATCAGCTGGCGACGGCGGCCCGCGGCCACATCGTCGAGCTGGCGGGCGAATTCCATCCCGCGGCCGCGGCCTACATCGGCGACCGTACCGGCGAGCTCCTGGCCTCGGCCGAGGCTTCCGCCGACGGCGCGACGCTCGCGGAGATGGCGCGCGGCCACATCGTCGAGCTCGGCCGCGAGATTCTCTCCGCTGGTCTGGCGAATCACTGCGCCGCGGAAGAGATGCTGCTCGAGATTCCGCCGCTCGATCCCGCCGCCGCAAGCCCGGAGACCGCCTTCAGTCACTTCTTCGTGATGCGGCGGGTGGCTCGTTGGGAGATCCCGTCCGATCTGGGCGCTCCGGACGCGAGGATCCTCGTCTCCGCCGACGGGAGTCGAGCGACCATCGCCTGGTCGGCAGAGGGCCACCTCTACTACCGCGAAGTCGATGGTGCGGGCGCCTGGAGTTTGACGCGGGATATCGATCTCTCGCAGGTCGCGCCGGCCGAAGCCTGGGACGCTGTCGAGCGCCACGCGTCCGGCCTCTGATTCGCGCTCGTCGACCCCTCAAACCTTAGCCCCCCCGGATGGCAGCCGGTAGGCGGTAGCCCTTCGAGCTCAGTCGGATTCGAGCTCGAGACGCCGCGCCGTCGGTCGCGCGGGCAGAATCTGCGTTCCCAGCTCCTGCCAGGCAGCAGCGATCGCCGCGCGACTCTCCGCCGGGGAGAGCACCAGCACCGACCCGCCGCCGCCCGCCCCGCAGGCCTTGCCGCCCCAGGCACCGAAACGGTGGGCGGTCGCGAGCAGGGCCTCGATCGCCGGCGTGGAGATCTCGCCGGAGAGCTGCTTTCGCGCCGCCCATTCCTCCCCGACCAGAACGCCGACTCCCGCCCAGTCGCCCGCCAGCAGAGCGGCCGGCAGGCGGCTCGCGACATCGGCGATCTCGCCCAGCCGCTCGACGATGAACGGATCGGCCTCGAGCCGGCGACGGACGACCAGCCAGTTGGCGCCAGCGGAGAAATGGCTCTGACCGGTGAATCCGACCAGCAGGTGCTCGCCGAGGCGTTCGAGGTCGACCGGCAAGCTGCGCACCTGCTCCCCGCCGGGGGCATGCACGAGCTCGAGAACTCCGCCGAGTTGCGCCGGATAGTGATCCTGGAGG
>JBGARM010000410.1:0-3064 GCA_044230215.1 Thermoanaerobaculia bacterium
CCGGCGCACACGCGGCATCAATCGGCCGAGGGTCGCTTCGCGCCTCCGCCTGAGGAGCCCTTCAAGCCGTCGCGAATCAGTCCGGCAAGCAGGACGCTCACCAGCGAGCCGCCCTCCTCGGAGTTGCCTCCCGCCTGGATCTGCGGCACCAGCGGGATCTTGTTGGCGGCGAGAGCGCGCCCCACTTCGATGACCGCGTAGTTGCTCTGCCCCACCGCTTCGGTCTTGCGACGGATGACGTCGGCTTCGGCGCTGCCGACGGCGGTGATCTTCTCGCCTTCGGCCTTGCCGACCACCGTCAGGACCTGGGCGTCGGCCCGGGCGTTGATCGTCTTCGACTCGGCCTCGCCCGCCGCCTTCTTGACCAGCGACTGCGCGTCGAGCTCGGCGACCTGGACGCGGCGCTCGGCGGCGACGATCTCGGGCTGCGTGTCGGCGGCGGCCTTGGCCTGCTGCAGCTCGCGCCGGACCTCTTCGGCCTGCCGCTGGATGTCGTAGGTGGTGCGCTCCTGCTCGGCGAGCTTGCGGTCGGTGAGCGTCTTCATCAGCTGCTCGGGCGGCACGATGTCGCCGATCAGGGTGTCGACCGCCTGCACGTCGTACTCGTCGAGCGCCTCGTGGATGTAGCCCTTGGCGCTCTCCTGCCGCTGCGAGCGCTCCTTGAGGAAGCTGATGACGTCCGACTCCTGCGCCGAGTTGCGGAAGTAGTTGCCGATCGTCGGCTCGAGCACCTGGGTGACCAGGTTGTCCATGTTGCCGAAGCGCGCGATGACCTTGGGCGCCGAAGTGCGCGGCACGTGGATGATCTGCGAGACGTCGAGATTGAAGGTGAAGCCGTCCGCCGAGCGCACCTTGATCGTCGACAGCTTCTCGTCGAGCTTGTGGCTCTCGGTCTTGCCCGTCGCCCAGTTGAGGACCACGTTGGTCGTCGGCACGAGCTCGACCTTGTGGGTGATGGTGTTGAGCGGGTACTTGCCGGGGTCGAGCGGTTCGACCCAGACGCCCTTCTGTCCCTTGCGCACCAGGTTGCCGTGCTTGAAGCCCTCGCCGGTGACGTCGGTTCCCTCGTCGCCGACATAGGCGATCACCACGCCGGCGTAGCCGATCGGCACCCGCGTCATCTCCACCGTCTCGACGGTGGCGAACTGCGGGTTGAGGTAGTAGCGCCCGGCGAGGATGACCTGCTCCTGCAGCCCCTTGCAGCCGCCGGCATCGATGAACTCCTGCGGATCCTGGAACTGGGCATGCCCGCGCACCTCGCGCCCGGCGATCTCGCCCGGGGCGAGCGGCACGCCGTCCTTGGTGGTGACGATGCCGACCATGTTGTCGGCGATCTCGAGCGCCTTCTGCAGGTCGACCGCGAAGAGCGCCGTGTTGATGCGGTAGGTGCCCGGCGGGATGATCGCCATCTGCGGCCCGCGCTGGCCGCCCTGGGTGAGGAAGGCGCGCGCGTCCTGGAAGCCGGCGCACTCCACCCGCTTCGCCAGCACTCTGCCGGCGGGGAGGCGGGCGCCATCGCGCGCGCTGACGACGCCGACGCCGCCGGTCGGAATGGTGATGAACTTCTGTAGCGTCACCGCGTACTGCCAGGGCCAGAGCCAAAAATGGAGCCCGGGGGCCAACGTATCGGCCTGGATGCCGGCTTCCCCCTTGAGCGCCACGATGGCGCCGTCGGGCAGCGACCGGTTGGTACCGAAAATCACCCACTTCTTGTTGACGATGCCGATCGAGTCGTCGGGCACGATGACGATGCCGAAGAGGCGGAAGGTCAACTTGTAGGCGAGCAGGAAGAGCACCGCCGCGAAGGCCCACCAGTAGGCGAGGATGAAGCTGACGATGGCATTGCGTTGCATGACTGCCTCCCCCGGCGACGCCGGGAATGTGGCTGGGGACGAAGTGTCGTGCGATCAGCATAGCGAAGCCACAGGGAGACGGCCCACCCGGCCGTGACCACCCTGTGGATCCTGCACACGCTCTGACGCCCCCTTGGAAACCCGGCCCGAAAGGCCGGACACCCTGTCTGTGTAGAGATGCGCCGAGCAGCCTCCGCCGGGGCCAACTCTCGCACCCGCACCGGCGCGGTCGCCCTGCACTACCGGCGCGCGCGCCGACTCGACGAGGGGTCATGTCCCCTCGCAGTAGGTGTTGGGCCCGTAGTCCGGGAGAGTGGACTAGCATCTGCCCAGACCATGACCACGATCCGTACTGCGTGCTCGACCGAAGACTTCGCGATCGTCCGCCAGCTCTTCCGCGAATACCAGGCGGAGCTCGGCATCGACCTCTGTTTTCAGGGCTTCGCCGCCGAGGTCGAAGGCCTCCCGGGCGACTATGCCCCGCCGTCCGGGCGACTCCTTCTTGCCCTCCGCGACGACGTCGCCGTGGGCTGCATCGCGCTCCGGGCGGTCGACGGCGCCCGCTGCGAGATGAAGCGGCTCTACCTCCGCCCTGGCGCAAGAGGGTCGGGACTCGGCCGCGCCCTCGTCGAACGTCTCCTTTCCGAAGCCCGTGCCGTCGTCTACGGGGAGGTCGTCCTCGATACCCTGCCGTCCATGGCCGAAGCGCAGCGGATGTACGAGCGGTTCGGCTTCCGCGACATCCCTCCCTACCGGACGAACCCCGTCGCCGGCGCGCGCTACCTCGGGCTGCGCCTGGAACCCTGAAGAAAGGACCCGACCTTGAATCCAATGGCATGGACCGCGTTCCTCATTGCTCGAGAGCTCTCCGGCTTCGCGCGGGAGATCGAGCTCTTCCCCGACGACGACCAGATCTGGCAGACCGTCCCCGGTATCTCCAACTCCGCCGGCACGCTGACGCTCCACGTCTGCGGGAATCTGCAGCACTTCGTCGGCGCGGTGCTCGGCGGGAGCCCCTACGTGCGCGACCGGGAGAACGAGTTCGCGGCCCGGGGCCTGTCCCGTGCCCACCTGCTGGCCGAGATCGAGCGCACGCTCGACGGCCTCGGGTGAGACATCCTTGTCGGCGAGCGCCTCGCTGACCATCGTAGTCGATGCATCGTCCTCATCGAGCGCATCGTGCATCGCGTTGACGACGAGCGTGCGGATGG
>JBGARM010000411.1:0-3059 GCA_044230215.1 Thermoanaerobaculia bacterium
GGCACTCGGGGAGATGGGGCCGGCGTCTAGTGAGGCTGGCCACCGACCCCATCTCCCCGAGCGCCAGAGCGCCCCAGGGAATCGAGGGAAGGGGCTTCTCCAGGCTAGCCAGACTGAACCGTCAGGGTGCGGTGGACCGGAGATGCTCCGCCTTCCAGACCATCGACCGGTGAATCCGGTTCCAGCCGCTCGGATGATCGTAGAAGAGGAACTCCTCGATCGGTCCGGGGGCCATCTTGCGGTACTCCGACAGGTGCAGCGCCGCCTGGGCGAAACCGTCCGGCTGTTGCGAGACGTTGAGACCGTAGTTGTCGGCTTCGGCCTCGGTCGTGCGGGTGAGGGTATTCCACACCGGCGTGGTCGCCAGGGAGAAGACCGACAACAGGAAGAGCAGCAACGGCAGCCCGGCGACGTCGCCGATGCCGCGGATCCCCCAGCCGGCGCCGAAGCGCGCCCGCACCCGGTCGAACGCCCAGGCGAGGAAGGCGAAGCCGGCGACGATCAGGATGCCGGTCGAGGTCAGGCCCTTGGTGACGTGGTTCAGCACGTAGTGCCCCATCTCGTGGCCGAGCACCGCCAGGATCTCCTCCTCGGAGCCGCGGTTCATCAGGTTGTCGTTCAGGCTGATGCGCGTCGTGCCGAAGAGTCCGCTGACGTGGGCGCTGATGCGCTTGGTCTGCTTCGAGGCGTTGAACTCGTAGACGTCGGTGGCGGGAATCCCGTTCGCCCGTGCCATCGACAGGATGCGCTCTTTGAGCGGGCTCTCGGCGATCGGCTGGAAGTCGTTGAACACCGGCTCGAGATAGACGGGCGAGATCACGACGGTGAGCAGGGCCAGCCCGACCGCGACCAGCGCTCCCCAGAGCCACCAGTTCTTCGGCGACTTGCGCAGCACGGCGTAGATGGCGGTGATGGCGAGGGAGCCGAGGACGAGGCCGATGGCGAGGCCCTTCGCCTGGTCGCCGAGCCAGCCGCCGAGGTCCTGGTTCGACATGCCGTACTGATGCTCGCGGAAATAGCCCTCGTAGGCGCTCCACGGCAGCAGCAGCAGCGCCGAGCCGGCGATGTAGACCAGCGAATAGAGGGCGGTCTGCAGGAAGCGGAAGCGAGTCATGCGCTCGGCCCAGTCGCGGATGCGCGCCGAGAGGCGTGTGCCGAGGAAGATCCAGGCGACCCCCAGCCCGGCGAGGAAGTCCCACAGCAGCAACCAGTAGCCGCCCTCGAAGTAGGCGTCCGACTTCGCCCGCGCCTCCGGCGAGAGCTGCGCCATGTAGGCGGCGGTCGCAGCCTCGGCGTCGAAGGCGGCCGTCGCCGTCGTGCCGGTCTGAGGCATCGCTGCCGCGGGCGCTTGCGCCACGACGGACTCCAGGAATCCCCCGAAGACAGCCAGAGCTGCGAACAGCACGACGATCGGCTTGGTCACGAAGTGGCCCTCTCTCCGGAGCTTACGCACTGGCGAAGCGTTGGGTTTCCCGCCCTGTCCCGAGCCAGACGCAGCCCGGCCCGCCGGCGACGTGCGACCCGTAGCAGAGCACGCCGCTGTCGAAGTTGCAGTAGACGAGGATCTTGTCGCCCGAAGTGGCGAACGTGTCGGCCGTCGCCGGCGTTACGAGCGTCAGCACAGCGAGTCCGGCGAAAACCGCGAGCGAAGCCAGAACGAACCCGGAACCGCTTCGGCGCATCGGCGAAGTATGTCCGAACGGGGCGAAGGGCTGAAATGGGGAAGCGCTGATCGGCGCAGGACCCCGAACGCCGGCCTGTGAGATTCTCGCCTCGATCATGCGCACCGAGCCCACCGGCCCTGCCGCCTTCCGCATCGAATTCGACAGTCCCGCGGAGCTCGCCGCCGTCGAGCGCACGAGCCTTGGCGTCGGCGGGCTGCTGGTGCCCAGCTCCGAAGGGCTGCCCGCCGATACGCTCCTCGCACTGACGCTACTCGTGGCCGGCGGCGCCGAGGTCGAAACCGCGGCGCGTGTCGTCGCGGCACTCCCTGGCGCCCTCGCCCTCCATCTCGAAGGAAACCCGGCCGAGATTGTCCGCCTGCTGCTCGCGCCGCCGCCGTCGGCTGGCGCGGTGGCGCCGGCGGGCGACGAAGCGGAGGCGTCGGCGGAGGGGATGGACGACGACGCTGCCAAGGTCTCGCTCTGGGAGCGCCTGCGCCGCCTGACGCCGCCGCAAAAGATGATGCTCGCCGGCAAGGCCGACCGCTTCGAGCGCGCGATCCTGGTGCAGGACAGCGATCCGCAAGTGCTCTTCGCCCTGCTCAAGAACCCGCGCCTCGGGACCGACGAAGTGCTGCGGGTCGCCAAGTCGTCGTTCCTGTCGTTTCAGGCGGCGGAGCTCATTCTCAAGACGCAACCCTGGTTCGCCAACCTCGACGTGCGCGTGGCGCTCGTCCACAACCCGAAGCTGCCGCTGCCGTTCGCGCTGCGCATCCTGCCGACGCTGCCCGACAACGAGGTGCGGGTCATCGCGCGCGGCGGTGCGACCAGCATGCCGCTCAAGCAGGCGGCGATGAAGCGTCTGCAGGGCGGCTGAGCGCTTCACTCTCCCGGCGCCGCACCGCGAGCAGCGAGAGGTCGTCGCCGAGCGGCCCGCCGTCGAGGAACGCCTCGAGGTCGGCCCGGCAGGCGGCGAGCAGCTCCGGCAGCGGCAGGTCGTGGATCGCCCGCAACTCGTCGACCGTCCAATCGTGGCGTGGCTTCTCGCTGTTCATCTCGTCCTCGGGAAGGGGGCGACCGCCGGCAGCGGTCCGGAAATCGAAGCGCCGCGTGCCGGCGCGCTGCAGGGGTTCAGGGTTCCGTCCGCAGACGGCAGTCGGCGACCAGCACGGTGACGTTGTCCGTGCCGCCTTCATCGAGCGCCGCCGCCACCAGCGCCGCGCTGGCGGCGGCGGGATCGGACTCGCGGCTCAGGATGCCGGCGATCCGTTCGTCCGGCACCAGCTCGGTGAGACCGTCGCTTGCCACGAGCACCCGGTCGCCGTCGCGGAGATCGTGCCGCCCGAGCTGGACCCGCGGCGCGCCCGACTTGGCGCCGAGCGCGCCGGTGAGAATGTG
>JBGARM010000412.1:0-3058 GCA_044230215.1 Thermoanaerobaculia bacterium
CGGCGGTGGCGCTGTTCTTCGTCATCCGGATGGTGGTCGGGCGGCGCATCGCGCAGGCGGTGGCGCTGGCGAAGGCCGAGGCGGCCGCTGCGCGAGCCGGAATCGAAGAGCGGCTGCGGGGGCGCGAAGAGCAGGTGGCGGAGCTGCGCGGCGCGCTGGCGACCAAGGAGCGGCGGGAGTCCGAGCTCGAGGCGGAGACCTCGGGGTTGCGGGCGCAGCTCGCCGGCTACGACGAGAAAGTGAAGGCCTTCGAGACCGCCGAGAGCCGGCTGACCGACGCCTTCCAGAACCTCGCTTCGCACGCCTTGACGCGCAACAACCAGCAGTTCCTGGCGCTCGCCAAGGAGAATCTCGAGCGTCTGCAGAGCGAGGCCAAGGGCGACCTCGAACAGCGCCAGCAGGCGATCGCGGCGGTGGTCGAGCCGATCCAGCTGGCGCTCGGCAAGATCGACGCCGAGGTGCGGCGGGTCGAGTCGTCGCGCCTCGAGGCCTACGGCGCGCTCTCCGAGCAGGTCAAGTCACTGCTCGGCTCGCAGGAGAAACTCCAGCTCGAGACCGGCAACCTGGTCAAGGCTCTCCGCCGCCCCGAAGCGCGCGGCCGCTGGGGCGAAGTGCAACTGCGCCGCGTGGTCGAGTTCGCCGGCATGTTGAACCACGTCGACTTCGTCGAGCAGGAGTCGAGCAACACCGACGACGGACGAAGACGGCCCGGACCTGATCGTGCACATGCCCGACGGCCGGCACCTGGTCGTCGACGCCAAGACGCCGCTCGACGCCTACCTCTCGGCGATCGAGGCCAAGACCGAGTCCGAACGCGCCGTGCACCTCCTCGCCCACGCCCGCCAGCTCAAGGAACAGGTGAGGAAGCTGGCGCAGACCGCCTACACCAGCCAGTTCGCCGACACGCCCGAGTTCGTGGTGCTCTTCCTGCCGAGCGACGCCTTCTTCACCGCCGCCCTCGAGCAGGAGCCCGGCCTGATCGAAGACGCCTTCCAGCAGAGCGTGCTGATCGCGACGCCGGCAACGCTCGTCGCCCTCCTCAAGACGGTCTACTACGGCTGGCGCCAGGAGTCGCTGACCGAGAACGCGCAGAAGATCGCCGCCGAAGCGCGCGAGCTCTACAACCGCGTGCGCATCTTCTCCGAGCACATCGACAAAGTCGGCAAGGGCCTCGAAGACGCGGTCAAGGCGCACAACAAGGCGAGCAGCGCCTTCGCCTCACGAGTTCTGCCGCAGGGAAGACGGGTCGAGGAGCTCGGCGCAGCGAGCGAAAAGAAACTCGCCGCCCCGCGCGCCGTCGCGCTCGGCACCCAGGAGCTCGCCAGCCTGCCCGCAGAGACGAACGGCGAAGCCGAAGAAGAACCCGGCGAAAGCGGCGAAGACGGCCCCGACCTCGCCGACAACGCCTAGCCCACCTCCCCTTTTACCGGTCCTTTTTCTTTGCCTGCAGCGCTAAGAGCGCCGCAGGCGGGCGCGCAGGTCGAAGTAGGCGCCGAGCCCGAAATAGAGAAAGCCGAAAGCGAGAGCGCTCTGCGGCTTCTCGACCCAGGTGCCGGAGCCGGGCAGGTGGAAGCCGGCGACGATCTCGGGCGTCAGGCCGAGCGCGGGCAGCGGGACCACCGAAGTCAGGATGGCGAGGAAGATGTAGAGCAGCAGGTAACGCATCCACGAAGCGGTGCGCGTCTCGCCCGCGGCGGCCGAGTCCCCGGCCACGGCCAGCTCGAAGATCCGCCCGCCGAGCAGCCAGACGATCGTCCAGACCGGCGTCGCCGAGTGCGTCGCCCACCCGATCGCCCCCGCCATGAGGAGGTAGAAGCTCCCGAAGCCGAGCACCGTCAGCGAACCGCGCAGCCTCGCTCCGAAGCTCGCCGCTCTCTCCACCCCGGTCGCGAGGTTGAGGAAAGCGTAGGAGTGCAGGAGCAGAAACTCGAGCACCATCCCCAGAAAGAGAGCGCGCGCGAGCGCGGCCGGCACCTGCCCCGGGACTAGCCAGACTGCGAGATAGGCCGCCGCCGTCATGAACCGCGGCGCGAGCGCGGTGATCACGGCCCACACGGAGGTCGCGCCGCCGTCGGCGCTCCGCGTGCGCGTCACTCGAGACTCGAGAGGCGAGGAGGTCCGGCTCATCCCTCTCCAGAACGCATTTCGGATCGGAACGGTGCCACGAACCTTCCTCGCAGGGCAAGCCGTTCGCCGGCTGCGCGATGCCCGATCCCGGAAGCCGCCGGTCGCCGTATCATCCGCCGGTGTCTCGCGGCTTGCGGCTCGATCGACTCGGGATCCTGTGGACGCTCTACTTCGTCCAGGGGCTGCCGTTCGGCTTTCAGGCGACCGCTCTGCCGGTCTACCTGCGCTCGGCCGGCATGACCCTCGAAGGCGTGGGGCTCGCCACGGCGCTGGCGCTCCCGTGGTCGCTCAAGCCTCTCTGGGCGCCGCTCATCGATCGCTTCGGTCACGCCCGCATCGGGCGGCGGAAGTCGTGGATACTGCCGCTCCAGGCGCTCCTCGCTCTCACCTGCTTCGCGGCGGCCCAGGTGCCGCCGCACGAAGGCCTCGCACCGCTCCTCTGGCTGGTGCTGGCGATGAATCTCCTCGCCGCGACGATGGACATCGCGGTCGACGGCTTCGCCGTCGACGTGCTGTCGGTCCGCGAGCTCGGCCACGGCAACATCGCCCAGGTCGTCGGCTACAAGGCGGGAATGCTCACCGGCGGAGGACTCCTCGTCTGGGCGAGCGGCACCATCGGCTGGTCGGGTCTCTTCGTGTCCATGGCCGGGCTGGTGACGCTGTCGCTGCTGGTGACCCTCTCGTGGGACGAGAACGCGGTCGTCGCGCGGCACGCGGCGCCGTTGCCCGAGAAACCCGCGGCATCCGGGCGCACGCGCGAGATCCTCGCCGCCCTGCGCCGCGCCATCACCAGCTCCGGTGCCGGCTGGCTGATCCTCTTCGTCGGCACCTACAAGCTCGGCGAGTCGATGGCCGACACGATGTTCAAGCCGTTCCTCGTCGACGCCGGCTACCACGAGGCGCAGATCGGGCTCTGGGTCGGCACCTGGGG
>JBGARM010000413.1:0-3027 GCA_044230215.1 Thermoanaerobaculia bacterium
CCAAGATCGGGGCCGTGCACTCGGTCGTCTTCGGCGGCTTCTCGGCCGACGCGCTGCAGGGGCGCATCGACGACAGCCAGTCGAAGCTGGTGATCACATCCGATGGCAGCTGGATCAACGGCAAGATCTTCGCTTACAACGCCGACAAGAAGGCGTATATCCAGAACCCGTCGGGCGGCCCGTTCCAGGATCTCGTCAAGGCGGCGGAGAAGTGCACGGCGCGGGTCATTCACCCCGGATTGCCGCGGGATCGTTCGATCAAGGATCTCGCCAAGTGGATCGCGCGGGCCGAGAAGTACAACTGAGCGGGAGACGACAGCGATGAGCGACACGAGCGCGGTGATTGGCAAGCTGGAGGAATACGACACCTCGACCCGATTCCGGGCGCGGGTGGTGGCTAGCGAACGCATCACTCCGGCGAGGTCGGAGGAAGAGGTGCGCGAGCTCCTGCTGGAGGTCGAGCGGGACGACTTCGCCTTCGAGGTCGGCCAGAGCGTCGGCGTGGTGGCCCCGGGCGCCGCGGAATTCGGCAAGAAGGAGCACTTCCGCCTCTACAGCGTCGCCGACCTGCCGGAGAGCGGGCCGTCCGGCCTGCCGCGGATCAAGCTCGCCGTTCGCCGCTGCAGCTACATCGACGACTACAGCGGCGAGCGCTATCCGGGCGTCGCCTCGAACTACCTGTGCGACCTCGAACCCGGAGCGGAGCTCGACCTGGCCGGCCCGTTCGGCCTCGCTTTTCCGGTCCCCGAGGACCACGATGCGAATCTCATCCTGATCGGCAGCGGCACCGGTATCGCTCCCTTCCGGGCGCTGGTCAAACACATCTATCGCGACGTGCGCGACTGGCGCGGGCTCGTCTGGCTGCTCTACGGCGCCAAGAGCGGGCTCGAGCTCCTCTACATGAATGAGGAGCGGGACGACTTCGCCCAGTACTACGACGAGGAGACCTTCCGCGCCTTCAAGGCGCTCTCGCCACGGCCCAACTGGTCGGATCCGATCGCCTGGGATCAGGCGATCGAAGAGCGCGGCGAGGAGCTCTGGGATCTCCTTGGCCGGGAGAAGACCTACGTCTATGTTGCCGGCCTCGAGAAGTCGATCGCCGGCCTCGACTCGGTTCTCGCGCGGCTCGCCGGGTCGAAGGAGAAGTGGCAGCAGCGCAAGGCCGAGCTCGCCGCCGGCAAGCGCTGGGTCGAGCTGGTCTACTGAGCCGTGACCCGCAGTTGGGGACTGGCTCCGTCCCCAGGCTGCGGTCTCGCTGGGCGAAAGCGCCGAAGGGTCGGTGCCTGCTGCCGACGTGCCATGGGCTAGACTTCATCGGTTCGACCACAGACCGAAACGAGGGGAGACCGGATGGACGCCACCGAGTCGAAGTCGCTGCCCGAGAACGCCTATCGGCCGCTCGCGCCCGGCGAGAGCTACGCCCCGATGACGCCGGCCAACGCCGCGGTGGCCGAGTCGACCACCCGCTCCGTCGGCTGGGGCCTCTTCCTTTGCGTCGTCTTCACCATCGCCTCCGCCTATTCCGGCCTCAAGGTCGGGCAGGTGATGGAGGCGGCGATTCCGATCTCGATCCTCGCCATCGGCCTGGCGCGGGTCTATGCCCGCCGCTCGACGCTGCTCGAGAACGTCATCATGACCGGCATCGGCGGCACCTCGGGGGCGATGGTCGCGGGCGCGATCTTCACCTTGCCGGCGCTCTACATCCTCAAGCTCGACCCGCACCCGCTGCAGACCACTTTCATCAGCCTCGCCGGTGGCTGCCTCGGCCTGCTCTTCCTCATTCCTCTCCGGCGCTACTTCGTGCGCGAGACCCACGGCCAGTTCCCCTTCCCTGAGGCCACCGCGATCACCGAAGTTCTGGTCACCGGCGAGAAGGGGGGCTCGCAGGCGAAGCTCCTCCTCCAGGCGACGGCGATCGCCGGCGTCTACGACTTCTTCGTCACCACGTTCCAGGTCTGGCGCGAGTTCGTCGACTTCCAGTTCGTGCCGCAGGTGCGCCAGCTGGCGGAGAAGGCGAAGGTGGCGCTCAGCTTCGACGCCATCGCCTTCATCCTCGGACTGGGCTACGTCATGGGCCTGCGCTCGTCGATGATCCTGTGCGCCGGCGGCGTGCTGTCGAACCTCGTTCTCGTGCCGCTGATCTGGATGATCGGCCGCCACTACCCCGATGCGATCTACCCGGCGACGCGCGCGATCGCCGACATGGACGCCACCCAGATCTTCCGCGGTTACGTGCGTTTCGTCGGCGTCGGAGCGATCGCCACGGCAGGCATCTTCGGCATCATCAAGTCGCTCAGGATCGTCGCCGGCTCGTTCAAGATCGCCGCCCACGCCTTCCGCCACGGCGAAGATGCCGGCCAGGAGCGCACCGACCGCGACCTGCCGACGATGACGATTCTCATCGGCGTCCTGCTCACCGCCCTCGGCGCCGGAGTCTTCTTCAGCAGCCTCGGAACCTCCCTGACGGTGACCTTGGTCGGCCTCGGCCTGACCCTCCTCTTCTCCTTCTTCTTCGCCTCGGTGGCGGGCAACGCCATCGCTACCACCGCGCGCAATCCGGTCTCCGGCATGACAATGTTGACGATCATGATCTCGTCGGTCGTGCTCCTGAAGTTCGGCCTGTCGGGGACCACCGGGATGTTCTTCGTCATGGCGATCGCCGGCATGGTCTGCACGGCGCTGTCCGTTTCCGGCCAGGCGGTCACCGACCTCAAGGCGGGCTACTGGCTGGGCTCGACGCCGGCCGTGCAGCAGCGGGTCAAGTTCTGGGGCATCGTCGCTTCGGCGGTCGCGGGCGCCCTCACCATCATGCTGCTCGCCAAGACCTTCCAGTTCGGCGAAGCGGCGCTGGGCGATACTCGCGTGGTGCTCGCGGCGCCGCAGGCCTCGATCATGAAGGCGCTCGTCGAAGGCTTCATGAGCCAGCAGCCGGTGGCCTACATCCTGTTCGGCGCCGGCGCCATGATCGCGGTGGTGATGGAGATGCTCGGCGTGCCGGCGCTCACCTTCGCGCTCGGGATGTACCTG
>JBGARM010000414.1:0-3019 GCA_044230215.1 Thermoanaerobaculia bacterium
GCCTGTTGCGGGGGACGTTTTTTTTGGGCGAATACGCGGGAGCGGCCGCGAAGGGTCGCTCCGGCGGGCTCGACGGTTCCGGGTCGGCCGGTAGAGCGCCGACCGGCAGGCTCACGACAGACGGAACCGACGGATCGTCGCGGCGCCACCGGCCCCGAGCAATCCGAGCAGGGCGACGAGCGGCATCGGGCTGGCGGTCGCCGGAAGAGCGCGGGTCGACTTCGAGTCGGTGGTCTCAGAGGAGCGAGCAGCCACCGGCGCGACGGTCGTCGTGGAGGTTACCGCCGGGGTGGAGGCCGCTGCCGGATAGGGCGTCGTCGTGGTCGTCGTCACCTTCGTCTCCGCGACGGGCGGGGCGTACTGCGTCGTCGTGGTGGTGACCAGCGCCGGCGCAGCGACCACCTTGCTGACCACGGCTCCGGTACCGGCGAGCGTGACGTAGCTCGCCGTCACCCGATCCCCGGCGCGAACCTGGCTGGCCGCAACCTGCTTGTCCGTGATGATGAAGACCATCTCCTGGCCGTTGTCGTTCTTGACCACCAGCCGGTTGGCATCGGACGAGATCACCGAGCCGGTGACCTGCAGCGTGTTGTCCATGATGGTCGAATCCCCCGGCTTGGCAGCAGGGTTGGTCTGCGCAGCGGCGACAGAAGCGAGCGCCAGGGTGAAGAGGAATGCGGCGGAAGTGCGGTAGTTCATGGGCCATCTCCTTGAATTCGCGGCGCTTTCGAATCGAAGCGACCGAAGGTCGTCCGACTCGGCGCTGGACCGCTGTCCAACTCACGAAGCAACTCCCGTTCCACTTCTTCGATCCCTGTGCTTGCAACACTTAACGCGCGACAGCGGGAGCGAAGAGCGGCTGAGCCAGAAGATTGAAGATTCTTCCCACCGCGACCTGGCGGAAGCGGCACCGGGGCGTCGGCGAGAACTGCCGGTGAACTGCTCCATTTCGCCGCCCGCGGCGCGATGCGAGATTGCATTCCTGCGGAGGTTACTGGTGGCCGATCGACTGCTGGCGCTCCAACGCGCGACCCTGCGAATCACGACGCTGGTGTTCGCGATCCAGGCGCTTCTCGGCGCGCAGAGCGCCGCCGGCACCGGCAACGGCGTCGCCTGCGGCGTCTGCGCCGTCCCGCCGGAGGCGCAGGCGATCGACACTTCGAACCCGGATCACGTCATCGGCAACGGCACGCCGGCGAGTTGCACTTCGGCGGCGGTGGTCTCGAACATCGCCCAGGGCGGCATCATCACCTTCAACTGCGGCCCGGATCCGATCACCATCGTGCTCGCCGCGACGGCCCGGATCTTCAACAACACAGGCCCGGTGATCGTCATCGACGGCGGCGGCAAAGTGACGCTGGACGGCGGCGGCGTGCGGCGCATCCTCTACATGAACACCTGCGATCCCGCCCTCGTCTGGACGACCAACCACTGCCAGGACCAGGACCACCCACGGCTCACGCTGCAGAACCTCACTTTCCGCAACGGCAACTCGATCGGACAGACGTTCGACGGCGGCGGCGGCGGCGCGGTCTTCGCTCGCGGCGGCCGGATCAAGGTGGTGAACAGCCGCTTCGAGGGGAACCGCTGCGAGTTCGATGGACCGGACGTCGGCGGCGCCGCGCTCCGGGTCCTTTCGCAGTCGCAGGGCCTGCCGGTCTACGTCGTCGGCAGCACCTTCGGCGGCGCCCCCGGGCTCGGCAACACCTGCTCGAACGGCGGCGCCCTCTCCTCGATCGGCGTCTCCTGGAGCGTGATCAACAGCGAGATCAGCTACAACACCGTCACCGGCGACGGCGCCAATCCGCCCCAGCCCGGCACCCCCGGCGGCGGCAGCGGCGGCGCGATCTACAACGACGGCAACGCCATGCATCTGTCCGTCTGTGGCTCGCGGATCCACGACAACGTCGCCCCCGAAGGCGGCGGCGGGATCTTCTTCGTCAGCAACAACCTCACCGGAACGCTCACCACCGACCGTTCCTACATCTGGAACTGCCCGAGCGGCAGCTTCCACACCGCGCCCTGGGTGTGGCTCTTCTATCTCGGCAGCGGGCCGCCGCAGATCCTCGCCTCGACCCACGAGTTCCCGCCGCCCGAAGATCTCTTCTGCGACGGCTTCGCCGCCGGCGACTTCACGGGCTGGATCAGCACTCCCTGACGCGCGCGGCGGCAGCGCGGCTGGCGCGCCTCACTCTCGGACCGGCGGACAATCCAGAGCGGCGGCCTGCGCTACGCGTCCGAGCGTGCGCAAGACCGCGGCGCGCTGCCTGCAGGCCTCCGTCCACATGGAGGTCCCACGGCCGAGACGCTGCTCGAGAATCGCCAGCGCCGACACGAGCTCGGCGTCCGCTTCGGCGCCGCGCTGCTGGCGATGGTCGGGCGCAACACCGGCGCCGGGCAGCACGAGCGGGCCGCGCGGATCGCGTGGACCGGGTCGCTGTTCGTGGCCGCGATCACGCGGACATCGACCTTGACCGTGTTCGAGTCGCCGATCCGCTCGAACTCCCGCTCCTGCAGGACGCGCAGCAGTTTCATCTGCAGCGCGCTGCTCATCGTGCCGACCTCGTCGAGGAACAGCGTGCCCTTGTGCGCCTGTTCGACGCGCCCCTGACGATTGCCGATCGCGCCGGTGAAGGCGCCGCGCACGTGCCCGAAGAGCTCGCTCTCGAGCAAGCCCTCCGGGACCGCCGAACAGTTCAGCGCCACGAACGGACCGGCGCGGCGCTGGCTCGCGTCGTGAAGGGCACGTGCCACGAGCTCCTTGCCGGTGCCGCTCTCGCCGCGGACGAGCGCGGTCGCGTCGCTCGCGGCGGCGCGACCGACGAGGTCGAACAAGCGCTGCATGCTGGCGTGGGTGCCCACGAGCTCGCCGCAGCGTTGCGAGGCCGAGAGCGCTTGGCGCAGCGCCCGCACTTCGCCGCGCAGCCGCCGTTGCGCGAGCGCACGCTCGACGCGCAGCGCGAGCTCGTCGAGCTCGATGGGCTTCTGCGCGAAATCGAAGGCGCCGGCGCGCACGGCC
>JBGARM010000415.1:0-3018 GCA_044230215.1 Thermoanaerobaculia bacterium
CTCATGGGGCTCTCCAAGTGGCTCCTCGGCCCCACGTGGTGGCTCTTCTTCGGCGCGAGCATCGTCGGCGCGATCACGACGATCGTGCTCTTCTTCGTCGCCGGGGTGATCTTCCTCTACATGCTCTTCTTCGCCGACCCGGGCGAGGGAGCCGTCACGCAGGCGATGCTGATGGGCGGCGTCGCGTCCGTGATCACCGTGCTCTTCCTGCTGCTCGCGGCGCTCGACAACCCGTTCCACGGAGGCGTCGGCGGCCTGGAGCCGACCGCCATGGAGCGCGCGCTGACGATCGTCGACGAGGCGCTCGCCGTGACCGCCGGCAACGGCGCCACGGCGCAGGTCGTCGCCGCCACCCGCGCCGCCCGCCGCCTCGGCGTCACGACCGGCATGACCCTCGCCCAGGCGCGGGCCCTGGTGCCGAAACTGGCAGCGAGGAATCGCGATGGTGCCTGTGAACGCGCCGCCCAGGAGGCGCTCGCCGAGATCGCCGAACGCTTCTCGCCACGGGTCGAGATCGCCGGACCGGGAGTTCTCTTCCTCGACGCCGACGGCCTCGCCGGGCGCTTTCGCCCCGCCTCCCCCGCCGCGCCGGACTGGACCGCGGAGGGCGAGCTCGGCCGGGCGCTCGCCGCCGCCGCCCGGCGCGCCGGGCTGCCGGCGCGGGTCGGCATCGCCGGCAGCAAGCTCGCCGCGCAGATAGCCGCCCAGACCGCGGACGACGCGACACCGCGCATCGTCGCGACCGGCCGGGAAGCGGGGTTCCTCGCCCCCCTGCCGCTCGCCCGCCTCACGCCGGAGTTTCGTCTGGGCGAAACCCTCGCCCGCTGGGGGCTGGCGTCGATCGGCGACTTCGCCCGCCTCCCGGCCGCCTCCGTAGTGAGCCGGCTGGGGGCCGAAGGGGCGGAGCTTCACACGGTCGCGCGCGGCATCGACCCCCGGCCGCTCCTGCCGCGCGAGCCGCCGCTCGATCTCACCGAGGGCAGCGAGCTCGAATGGCCGTTGGTGGCACTCGAGCCGTTCCTCTTTGTCGCGCACGCGGCGCTCGATCGCATCGCGCGGCGGCTCGAGACGCGCGCCCTGGGTTGCGCCCGCCTCGCCCTCGAGCTCACCCTGGAGCCCGCCGGACACGACGCGCGCAGCTGGGAGCTCCCCGCCCCGACGCGCGACACGAAGACGCTCCTCACCCTCGTTCGACTCGAGCTCGAAGCGCGCCCGCCAGGGGCCGCGGTGGCGGGTTTTGTCTTCGTCGCCACCCCCGATCCCACGCGCCCCGAGCAGGGCACGCTCTTCGGTCCGCCAGCGCTCTCGCCGGAGCGGCTGGCCACGACGCTCGCCCGACTCTTCGCCCTGCTCGGCCCGGACCGCGTCGGCTCACCGCGCCCGATCGACGGGCACCGGCCGGAGCGCCTCACGCTGGTGCCGTTCGCGCCACCGGCCGCACCGATGATCTGCCGCAGTTTCTCGCCGCCGGCCCCGCCCGCCCCGTCCTCCGGCAAAGGCCTGCTCGCGGTGCGCACGCTGCGGCCACCGATCGCGCTCGAAGTGCTGGTCGAGCCGCGCTCCGCCGATCGCGAGCCCGCCCCGACCCACATCCAGACTCTCGCCAGCGAGGCGAACGACAAGCGCCCCGCCATTGCCGGCGCGGTGCGCGTCGCCGCCGGCCCCTGGCGGATCGAGGAGGGCTGGTGGAGCGATACCCCGGTGGCGCGGGAATACTGGGACGTCGAGCTCGACGCTGCCGGCCTGTTCCGCATCTACCGCGACATCGCCTCCGGCAACTGGGCCGCCGACGGCGTCTACGACTGAGCCGCAGGCCGCATCACCGCAGCCGCTGGCGCGCGTGCGCCAGGCCCACTCCCGGCACCCACGGACGCTGTGATACGTTGCCGGCGGATGGTGAGTGACCTCGGCAACTTGCCGGAAGAGGTCCTCGAGGCGCTCGACGACGCCGCCGTCGTGATCGACGCCCTCGGGACGATTCTGTGGACGAGCTCCAGGGTCGAGCCACTCTGGGGTTACACCGCCGTGGAGCTCCGGCGCAAGAAGCTCCAGCTCCTCATCTCCTTCGAGCTCGCCGAGCTCCAGCCGGACGCCGGGACGTCCGAGCGCCGCGACCCCGGGCGTCTGCGCACGGTGGAGGCCTACCGCAAGAACGGCACGACCTTTCCGGTTGGCGTCGTCCAGGTCACCGCGCTCGGCGGACGCGACCGCCGCATCCTGGTGCTGATCCGCGACCTCTCCGAGCTCCGCCACTCGCGCGACCGCCTGCGCCAGCTCGAGAAGGCGCTCGAGACCGCCCAGGTCGGCGTGGCCATCACCGACCGCGATCTCGCCGTGCGCTGGGCCAACCCGGCGCTCGCCGAGATGCACGGCGCCGGCAGCGAAACCCTTCTCGGCCAGCCGCTCGCCCACTTCCTGCCCGCCGACCTGCGCGACCTCGACTTCCGCAACCTCGCCGGGATGCGGCGTCTGCGGCGCGAAGGCGAGACCACCCGCCCCGACGGTTCGAGCTTCCCGGTCGAGCTGCTCTTCGACCTGGTGCTCGACGATCAGAACGAGCCGGTGGGGGTGGTCGCCGTCTGTCAGTACATCAGCGAGCGCCGCCAGGCCGAAGAGGCGCTGCGCGAAAGCGAGGAGCGCTACAGCCTGGCGGTGCGCGGCGCCAACGACGGCATCTGGGACTGGGACCTGGCGAGCGACCGGATCTACTATTCGAGCCGCTGGAAGTCGATGCTCGGCTTCGAGGAGGAGGAGATCCCGCCGACGCCCGACGCGTGGTTCTCGCGCGTGCATCCGGAGGACCTGCCGGGCCTGCGCACCCGCCTCGAGCGCCATCTCTCCGGGGCGACTGAGATGTTCGAGGACGAGCACCGCCTCGAGCACCACGACGGCAACTATCGCTGGATGCTGGCGCGCGGCGTGGCGCCGCAGCGGCTGGTGGTGATCGAACAGTCGCCGGTGCTGGCGCGGCACCTGGCGCAGCGCTTTCCCCAGGTGCGGGTGGTGCAGGGCGACGCG
>JBGARM010000416.1:0-2979 GCA_044230215.1 Thermoanaerobaculia bacterium
GAGGGCCGCGTGCAGGTGGACGGGCGCGAGGAACTGCGCAAGACCTGCAAGATCCGCGCAGGCCAGGTGGTGGCCGTGGCCGGCCCGCGCGTGCGCGTGCGCGTCGCGGCCGGCCCCGTGGCGACGGATGCTCAGAACTTGTAGTTCAGGCCCACCGAAACCATGTCGGCGTTCGACTTCGTGCCGAGCGCGTCGAAGCGGTAGCGCTCCCATTCGCCGCGGATGCCGAGCTGCTTGTCGAAGTCGTACTGCACGCCCGCGCCGACCTTGTAGCTGGTGCCGCGCTCGTCGCCGGCCACTTCTCCCGCCACACCGGCGCCGACCTGGCGATCGGATCGCCCGGAGAGACCATCGGTGGACTCGCCGCGACCGGCGCCGTCAACGTGTTGTTCTCCCAGGCGCTCTTCGTCGACGGCTTCGAGTCGGGCGACGTTTCGAGCTGGCAACCGCCGGTCTAGCCGCGACGGCGAAGGGGGTGGGAGTTCTGCTCTGCGGGTGACCGGCAGTTCCGGTACACTCGCGGCGTATGGCGCTCGCCCCCCATTTCGTCGCCGACGTGCTGCAACGGCAGGGCCTGATCTCCGCCGAGCAGGCCGAGGAGATCAAGAGGGAGGCGCGCCAGCTGCCCTCGCGCGCCAAGGCCCCCTCGACCTACGAGCAGAAAGCCGTCGCCTACGACCTCGTCGCCTCACTGCACTTCCCCAGCCTGCGCGACCCCCGAGTCACGATCGGCGAGCAGGAGATCGCCCAGGCGATCGCCGCCGACTCGAACCTCGAGTCGGTGCAGATCGACACGCTGAGTCTCGACGCCGACCTCATCGAATCCAAGATCTCGCGCCCGTTCGCCAAGCGGCACCGGATGATCCCGCTGTCGATGATCAACGGCCGTCTCAGGGTGGCCTGCGCCAATCCGTACGACATCGAGGGCATCGACGCCTTCCGCCGCATCGCCGGACGGGACCTCCAGCTCGTCGTCGCCTCCGAACCCGACATCCTGCGCGCGATCACCGAGTTCTACGGCCTCCGGCACTCGGTGAAGCGCGCCGAGCGCGACCTTTCGGCGGGCATCGATCTCGGCAATCTCGAACAGCTCGTGCGGATGAAGAACGAGGCCGAGATCGAGTCGAGCGACCAGCACATCGTCAACGCGGTCGAGTTCATGCTGCAGCACGCGTTCGACACCCGCGCCTCCGACATTCACGTCGAGCCCAAGCGCGACTATTCGCTGATCCGTTTCCGCATCGACGGCGTGCTGCACGACATCCAGTCGATCCCGAAGATCGTCCACGCGGCGATCCTGTCGCGTCTGAAGACCCTCTCCCGCCTCGACATCGCGGAGAAACGCCGGCCGCAGGACGGGCGCATCAAGACCACCCGGGCCGGCAAGGAGATCGAGCTCCGCGTCTCGACCTTGCCCGTGGCCTTCGGCGAGAAGATCGTCATGCGCATCTTCGATCCGGACGTCCTGATGCAGGACCTCTCCGGCCTCGGCTTCTACCCCGAGGAGACGGTCGTCTTCAACGAGTTCATCACCCGTCCGCACGGCATCATCCTGGTGACCGGACCGACCGGCAGCGGCAAGACCACCACGCTCTACTCGGCGCTCAAGTCCATCGCCACCCGCGAGCTCAACATCACCACGATCGAAGACCCGATCGAGATGGTGCTCGAGGAGTTCAACCAGACCGCCGTCCAGGCCAAGGTCGGCATCGACTTCGCCGGCGCCCTGCGCCACATCCTGCGGCAGGATCCGGACGTCATCATGGTGGGCGAGATCCGCGACGGCGAGACCGCGCAATACGCCATCCAGGCGGCGCTCACCGGCCATCTGGTCTTCTCCACCCTGCACACCAACGACGCCTCGACCTCGATCTCGCGCCTGGTCGACCTGGGAGTCGAGCGCTTCCTCATCAGCTCGACCCTCATCGGCGCGATGGCGCAGCGCCTGGTGCGCAAGATCTGCACCAAGTGCATCACCGAGCGCACGCTGTCGAACGAGGAGGCCGCCTCGCTGCGCCTCACCGTTCCGGCAGGCCGCAAGATCAAGGTCAAGGAGGGCCAGGGCTGTCACGACTGCCGCGGCACCGGTTACCTCGGGCGCTGCGGCATCTTCGAGATCCTGCCGATCGACGAGTCGATCAAGCACCTGATCGTCGAGGGCCGGGACGCCCCCGAGATCAAGCGCGAAGCGGTCAAGAACGGCATGCGCACGTTGCGCCAGTCGGCGCTGCGCAAGCTCGCCGAGGGCCTCACGACCTTCGAAGAGGTCGTGCGCGTCACCGGCCTCTGAGCCGGTTCCTTCGGCGGCCGCACCAGCCCAGGCCGCGCTAGCGGCCGTACCAGGTCACCGACAGCAGCCAGGCGCGATCGATGCCGGGGTGGGTCCAACCCTGGATGAGGGGAAAAGCGACCGTCGCGCCGAGATCGACCTCGAGACCGGTCACCCGGTCGCGCAGCCCGGCACCGAGGGTGAAGAAGCCGTCGCCGATCTTGCCGGACTCGGCGCCGGTCGCCGAAGTCGAGAGATCGAACCCCGGGCCGGTCATGCGGTTGTCGAGCTCGCCCGGCGGCAAAGGCACGCCGAGCTGGGCGCGCGGCAGCGCGAGCCAGCGCTGACCGAGCGGCAACGCGACGCTGACCCCGACGTACGGAGTCACGAAGTCGTTGCTGCCGGAGAGATCGAGCACGCCGCTGGCGCCGGCGTCCGCACCGTCGAGCAGCTCATAGTCGTAGCGATAGCGGTCGAGCTCGAGCCGTTCGAGCAGCAGGCCGCCGAGGAGCGTCCATGGCCGGCGGCCGGTGAGGGTGCGCGCGACCGCGAAGCCCAGGCCCGAGTGCACGAATCGGCCGCGCGGATCGCTGAAACGGGCGCGTTCGGGCAGATCGAGCGGCACGCCGACCGTGAGCAGCGGCGCCGACACCATGAAGATGATGAGCAGCACCAGCATCACGTCCACCATCGGCGTGACGTTGATCTCC
>JBGARM010000417.1:0-2966 GCA_044230215.1 Thermoanaerobaculia bacterium
AATCCGTCGAGCTGCAATAAGGGTCGCCGGCAGGGCGCTCTTCAGGCGGGCGTCGCTCGAGCCGCCGGCCGGATGCGCTCGACAACGAGCGGCGGCGCGGTGACCGGCTCGCCGATCTCGAAACAGGCGGCGAAGCGCTCTTCGAGACCCGGGTTCGCAGAACGCAGATAGACCCGCGCCAGCTCCTCCCCCGCCGCGATCTGGCGCCCCAGCCGGGTGCGATAGTTCAAGGCGATACCCAGGTCGAGCTCCGAGCCGATCGCGCGGCGCGCCCCTCCCGCCTCGGCCAGCAGCAGGCCGAGTTGGCGAGTTCGCACTGCGGCCACGCAGCCGGCCTGCGGCGCCCGAAGGACGACCTCGTGCGGCGCCAGAGGCAGGTGCGGACGATCGAACCAGCGCTCCGCGGCCCCTTGCGCCACCGCCCAGCGCACGAAGCGGACGCGGGCCTCCCCCGAATCGAGCAGCGAGCGCAGGCCCGCCTCGGTCCAGCCGGCGCCGATCTGCTCGCCGAGCGAGAGCGCCAGCGCCAGAGTGAGCTCGACCGTCTCGCGCGGGCCCCTGCCTTCGAGGCAGTCGAGCACCTCGCGGATCTCGCTCGCGTGGCCGGCCCAATCGCCCAGCGGCTGGTTCATGTCGGAGAGCAGCGCCTCGGCTTTCATGCCGAGCTCGGCGGAGATCCCGGCGAGAAGTTGAGCCAGCTCTCGCGCCTGGTCGATGCGCGGCAGGAAGGCCGCGTCGCCCACCTTGACGTCGAAGACGATCGCCGAAGCACCGGTCGCGAGCTTCTTCGACAGGATCGAGGCGACGATCAGCGGCAGGGAATCGACGGTGGCCGTGCGGTCGCGCAGGGCGTAGAGCTTGCGGTCGGCGGGGGCGATCCCGGCGGTGGCGATGCCGAGCGCGATGCCGCAGCGGTCGAGCAGCTCCATCGCCCGGGCGCGGTCGAGCTCCTGCCGGAAACCCGGAATGGCCTCGAGCTTGTCGGCGGTGCCACCGGTGTGGCCGAGACCGCGGCCGGTGAGCATGACGACCGGCGCTCCGGCGGCAGCGAGCAACGGCGCCAGCACCAGACTCGCCTTGTCGCCGACCCCGCCGGTCGAATGCTTGTCCAGCAGGTTCGGGCATTCGCGCGCCAGGTTCCAGCGCTCGCCGGAATCGAGCATGCCGGCGGTGAGCTCGCGGGTGCGGGCGACGTCGAGACCGCGGATGGCCACTCCCATCAGGAAGGCGGCGAGCTGCGCGTCGCTCCACGAGCCGTCGGCGGCGGCGAGCGCCACCTCACCGAGGTCACCGCGCCGGAGCGGCTCCCCGGCGCGCAGACGCGAGAGGACCTCGTAGGCGCTCAGGCGCGGCTTCCGGACTCAGGTGCCTTTGGCAGCCAGAGGGGCCGGTCCGGCTTCCCGCTGGGCATCGGCGATGTAGGGCGACTGCGGGTACTCGTCGACGATGCGCCGCCAGGTCGCCCGGGCGTCGTCGCCCTTGCCCAGCGCATCGTAGGTGAGCGCGAGCTGGTAGAGGATGGCGTCGACAGGCAACGGTTTGACGTCCTGGTCGAGCATCTTCTTGAGCTCGTCGGCGAGGGCTGCCCCGCGGCCCTCTTCGCGATCGAGCTTGTCGAGATTGACCCGCGCCGCGGCGGCGAGCGCGCCTTCCGGCTCGGCGTCGAGGAAGGCCTTCCACAGCTGCTTGGCGCGCTCCTTGTCGTTTTCCGCGATGGCGATCTGCGCCAGGTAGAGCTTGGCGACGCGGCCGGTCGCGATGGAGCCGTACTTCGCGTCGAGCTCGCTGAAGAGCTCCTTCGACCGGGCGCGGCGCGCCGCTTCGCTGGCAAAGGTCGGCTTCGACGGGTCGGCGGGGTTGGCACCGGTCGCCACCACTTCGGCGCCGTCGGCGCGCAGAGCCTGGGCCAGGAGCTCGTTCGCTCCGTTCTTGCGGCCGCCGAGCCAGAGGAAGACGATGGTCACGACCAGCGCGATACCGACCACCGCGCCAACCCCGTAGAGGATCAGCCGCTTGTGATCCTCGGCGTAGTGGATACCCTTGCCGAGAGCCTCCTCGAGTTCGTTGCGCTTCAGATCTTCCCGTGTCGCCGAGTCCATGTGCCGCAGGCCTTTCCTGATAAGAGTGAAGTGTGCCGGCCTCCGGCCGGCGCCATCGGGTGCGGCCGGGAGGCTCCGAAATCGGCTCAGGCTCCCGTCCACCGCCGGGCTCCCCTGCCGCCCGTGGCGATGGAGTCTACTAGCCGCGCCGCCGCAACGGCAAACGAGCCGCCTCCGGGGGGTGGTCGCACTGCACAGGGAGTTGGGCAGAGGTAGGCTAGCTTCGCCGGCTGACGCTGGACGGCCGGGCGGGGGCGCCCGTAGGAATCCCTGACGGAGGATCGATTTGACCGAAACCAGGACACTGCTGACTGCCCTTCTGCTCTCGGGCGCCGGACTCTTCGCCGCCACGGCGGCGCCGGCCGCTGCCGTCCGCATCCTGCAGACGGAGGTTTCGCCGAACGGCCGCTGGCGGGTCGAGCTCGCGGACTACGCCGAGGCGACCAAGTTCGAGCTCTGGGCAACTCCCGTCGCTGGCGGCTCACGGCAGAAGATCGGCGGCATCGTGCCGTTCGACAACGACGTCTCGGAGTTCCTGATCTCGAGCGACTCGACCCGTGTCGTCTACCGCCAGGGTCGCACGGCGACCGGCGACTGGCTGCTCTACTCGACGCCGATCTACAACCAGTCCGGCCACCGCATCTGCCAGACGATGATTCTGGGCGGTTCGGTCGAGCACGGCATCGCGGCTGTCATGGATGGCAACTACGTGCGCTATCTCGCCGACCCCTACGTCGACGAGCAGTACTCCTGGTTCGTCGTGCCGGCCGGCGGTGGACCGATCATGAGCGAGATCTTCACCAGCGGCTTCGAAAGCGGCGGGACAGGCGCCTGGCAGTAGATTGCTGGTGCGGCTGGGAGGAGTCG
>JBGARM010000418.1:0-2960 GCA_044230215.1 Thermoanaerobaculia bacterium
GTCACGAAGACAACCGCGGCGTTGGACTTCCGCAGCTCCTTGAGCCAGAGCTGGATCCGTTCGGCGAAGAGCTCGTGGAGCAGGTAGGTCCACGCCTCCTCGAGGATGATCAGGGTCGGCCGGCCGTCGAGCCGCTGCTCGATGCGGTGGAAGAGGTAGAGGAGCGCCGGAATGACGATCCGGTCGCCCAGCTCCATCAGGTGCGCCATCTCGAAGACCTGAAAGCGACCGTCGCGGAGCCCATCACTCTGCGCGTCGAGGAGAGCGCCGAAGTTGCCCTTGAGCGTGTACGGCCGGAGCGCCTGGCGCAGGTTCGGATCCTGGAGCTTCACCTGGAGGTCGGTCAGCGTGCGCGACGGCGACGCGGCGAGCAGTCCCAGCGCGTGGTCGATCGCTCCGCGGTGGGCTGGCGTGACGACCACGCCCTGCAAGGCCATCAGCGTCTCGATCCACTCCGCCGCCCAGGCGCGCTCGGTGGGTCGATCGATGCTCGCCAGTGGGTAGAACGCCAGCGCGTCGAGCGACTCGGCCGCGATGTCGTAGGGATGGCCGCCGCAGGCAGCGACCAGGGGAAACGAGGAGTACCCCTTGTCGAAGGTGAAGACCTGAGCGTCCGGGTAGCGGAAGAACTGCGCCTGGATGAGACCCAAGAGCGTGCTCTTCCCCGCTCCGGTCGGACCGAGCACGAGCGTGTGCCCGACATCGGAGACATGCAGGTTGAGCCGGAACGGCGTCGAGCCGCTGGTCGCCGCCCAGAGCAGAGCGGGGCTTCCCGTCGGGTAGTACTGGCAGGGATTGGTCGGCAGGCCCGGCCAGACGCTGGTCGTCGGCAGGAGGTCCGCGAGATTGAGCGTGCTGATCAGCGGCCGGCGCACGTTCGGGTGAGCGTGCGACGGCAGGCTCGAGCGGAATGCCTCGAGGGCGTTGACCCGTTCGATCCGCGCGGCGAAGCCTCGGTTGTGGATCTCCTTCAGGACCAGGCGCGCCGACACCTCGACGGCGTTTTCGTCCTCGCCCATCAGCACGATCGTCGTCGTGTAGAAGCCGTACCGAACGGCTCCGCCGAGGCACTCGGCGAGAGCCTCGTCGGCGTCTTCCGCCATGCGGACGGCGTCGCGGTTCAGGAACTTCGGCTCCGCCGCCTTCTCCTCGGTGGTGATCGCCTCCTTGACCAGCCCGCCGAGGCCTTTTCGCTTCTGCCACCAGTTTCGGCGGTAGAGCCGGATGTGCTTGGCGGCCGACTCGGGGTCGAGCGGCAGGAAGCGATGGGAGAGCCGGTACTCCATCGGGATGCGGTGGAGGAAGTCGAACATCGCGGGGTGCGACTCGTGGGGGAAGCCCGTGACCGAGATCGCCCGGAGGTGCCGGTCGCCGACCCGCGGACTGAATCCGCCGTAGAGGTCCTGCGACGCGAGCAGGACGTCGAGGTAGCAGGGCGTGTCGGGCACCGAGACGCGGTGGTAGAGCCCGGTCAGGCAGGTGTGCAGGTGCGTCAGCAGCGCCTCGGACGTGAGGCGGGTGAGCGCCAGCGACGCCGAGAGGCGATCCTCGATGTCCTCCAGCCGGTCGACGAAGGTGTCGACCTGGGCCCGCCAGTCCGGCCCCTTGTGGTCCTCGCCGCTGATGAACCAGCGCGCAAGGCTCGACTGGAGTTCGTCGGGCGGCAGCCACGAAACGCAGAGGGTGTAGGTCGTCTCGAAGTTGCGGCGGCCCGACTCGTACTGCTCGCGGCGCTCCTCGTCGAGGAGCTCCGAGACCGGGTCCGGGAAGGGACCCGGCGGCGGGTAGTCGCGGCTCGGCCGCCGGATGGCGTCGGCGTTCAGGAGCCACTCGTCGCCGAGCGGCAGGAGCGCCTGGTTGAAGTGCTGCGAGAGAAGCGCCAGCTCCTCGGCCGTGGCGGCGTCGAGGTCGGGACCGGTGTAGCTCCAGCCGGCAAGGAACGAGCCGTCCTTGTTGACGGCGATCCCCTCGCCAACCAGGGCGGCCCAGTTCAGGAGGTCGGCGAGGCCCTGCGGCTTGTGCCGATGCTCGCGCAGGATCATCGCGTGTCCCCCCGGAAGACAGGCACGCGGGAGATCGGCGCGCCGACCGCCGCCGTCGCCGGGTAGAACGGCTGGTATAGCCGGTGACGGGCAAAGACGCGCGTGGCCTGCGGGTCCTGGCGGCCGATCCAGACGAGGATGCGGTGACCGACCGTGCCGATCAGCAGTGCAAGGCTCAGACTGGCGAATCGGAAGCCGACGCCGAAGAGCAGCGCCGCGATCACGCTCACCTCGATGATCACGAGGTCACGCTCGGCCCCGCCCAGGAGAATCGGCCGCGTGAGCGAACTGTGCAGCGGCACGGTTCGGAGCGACCTTCGCTTCACGGTCATCAGAGAACTGCCCCAGAGAAGCCGAGTGCCGTGACGAAGCTCACCGCGCCGAGCGCCACGCCGGCGCCGAAGATGACCTGGGACACTCGGCGCATGCCGGTGCCGTGGTCGGAGAGCGCCCACATCACGCCAGCGAGCGCGACGGCGATGATGATGATCGCGCTCGCGACCGGGCCGGTGAGGTTCTCCTGGATGCGAATGAGCGGTTCGTCCCACGGCATCGACGTTCCGCCCGTGGTCGCGAAGGCGGCCGGCGAGGTCAACATCCAGAGGGCGGCGAGCGCCCCGAGCTTCTGTCCCTTCTCCCTCCAGTGCTTCATGACTTGTCACTCCTCCTCGGTAGGCCGAGCCGCGGTCGGCTCGAGTTGAAAGCTGCCGTGGGCCGCGGGGCCGGCGCCCAGCAACAGCAAGGGGTAGCGGGGGCCGCGGCGGCCCCCAGCGCTGTGGGCGTCGAGGGCCGCGGGGTCGGGGGTGAGGGCGCGGCAGACGCCCGAGCAGTTGCTGGTGCCCGCGCCGCACGACACGGTGCACGCGGCCGACGAGCACACCTGGCCCGGGGCGCAGCGCGCGCCGCAGGTGCCGCAGT
>JBGARM010000419.1:0-2955 GCA_044230215.1 Thermoanaerobaculia bacterium
TCTCTTCTCCCCAGGTCAGGGGATAGGTGCGTTTGGCGAGGTCGGGTCCCGGGGCGGCGGCCGGCGCGCGGACCGGGGCGAGCAGCGGCAGCCGCCCGAAGCTGAAGCTCAGGGCGTCGGTCGGGCAGACGCTGACGCAATCGCCGCACTTCATGCAGCCGGCGTCGACGATCATGCCGAACTTCGCCACCTCTTCGTGGACGCGCACGTTCGAAGTGCACACCGCCGTGCAGTGGCCCGAACTGTCGCAGTTCTCGTTCACCCGCACCCTCAGCGGAGCGATCTTGTCGGCCACCGCGAAGGCTGCGCCGTAGGGACAAGCGTAGGTGCAGAAGCCTTTGGCGCCGAGGAAGTAGACCGTCACGAAGCCGCAGACGAGCAGCGTGAGGGCGCCGATCGTCCAGCCGGGGAAGGTCGCCCAGAAAGCCGAAGTCGTGTACTCGGTGCCGCGGACGCCGAGCGAATCGCCCAGCCAGAGGCGGTACGCCGCCGGCCAGAGAAACATGTAGACGAAAGCGAGGTACGGCACCAGGCCGAGGAGCCTCGATCGCAGCGGTTTCGGGCGAATGCCGATCTTCAACAGCAGCCAGCGGCAGAGGTCCTGGAGCGCGACCAGATGGCAGCTCCAGCCGCAGAACCAGCGGCCGAAGATGGCGGTGACGAGGATGGCGCCGGCGAAGACGATGAGGCCGGCGTTGAGGATCCCTGCCTTGGAGTAGGCCATGGCCTCCGACGGCTCGACCGGCGTCAAGGTTCGACCGGCGAGGAGCCAATGCGCGACGTGAATGGCGATCAGGACGTGAATTCCGATCAGCACACCAGCGCGCCAACGCGAGGCGCGCGAAGCCCGGATCACCGGGGCATCGACGATCGGCAGCAGCGTCCTGCCCTTCACCGTCTCCTCCTCAACCCGCGAGGAGCCGGCGATAGAGCTCCTCGTAGGGCCGCACCTGGCGGTCCCAGGAGAAATCCTTCGCCATGCCGTTCAGCATGAGCTGTTTCCACGCCGGGACGTCGCGGTAGGCGGTGAGCGCGAAATCGAGCGCCCAGCGCAGGCCCTCGGGGGTGAAGTGGTCGAACGAGAAGCCGGTGCCGGTGCGGGTCACCGGGTTCCATTGCTCGACGGTGTCGGCGAGCCCGCCGGTGCGGCGCACGATCGGCGGCGTGCCGTACTTGAGGCTGTACATCTGGTTGAGCCCGCACGGCTCGTAGCGCGACGGCATGAGGAAGATGTCGGCCCCGGCCTCGATCCAGTGCGCGAGCTCCTCGCTGTAGCCGCGGAAGTACCAGACTTTGCCCGGGAAGGTGACCTGGAGCCAGGAGAGGAACGACTCATAGCGCTCCTCGCCGCTGCCCAGGGCGACGAAGCGCAGGTCGCGGTGGTAGAGGAACTCCGGCAGGGTGTCGAAGAGGAGATCGAGGCCTTTCTGCGCGGTCAGTCGCGAGACCAGGCCGAGTACCGGCGCCTGGCGCGGGACCGGCATGCCGATCTTCTCGAGCAGGGCCCGCTTGGTCGACTCTTTGCCCTCGAGCCGTTCGGCCGAGTACTTGTGCGGGATGTAGGGGTCGGCCTCCGGGCTCCACTCGCCGTAGTCGACGCCGTTGACGATGCCGACCAGATGGTCGGCGCGGGCGCGCAGGAGCGGATCGAGACCGAAGCCGTGCTCGGGCGTCTGGATCTCCCGGGCGTAGGTGCGGCTGACCGTGGTGAGGGCGTCGGCGTAAAGAAGCCCGGTTTTCAGGAAGCTCACCTTGCCGGCGGCGAGATCCTCGTTGAAGAGCATCTCGGCGTGTCCGGCGAGACCGATTTCGTCGAGGATCTGGGTCGAGAAGACCCCCTGGTAGCCCAGGTTGTGCAGCGTGAGTGCGGTGCGGGTCTTCGCGAACAGCCGGTCCCAGGCGTAGATCGTGCGCAGGTAGATCGGCGCCAGCGCCGTGTGCCAATCGTGCACGTGAACGATGTCCGGCGCCCAACCCATGCGCTGGCAGCTCTCGAGCGCAACGCGGGTGAGCAGGGCGTAGCGCAGGTACTCGTCCCACTCGCCGCTGTAGATCGCGTCGTGGTGATAGAGCGCCGGGCAGTGGACGAAATAGACGTCGACTGCGCTCTCGGGCAGGCGGGTGGTGAAGACCGAGTAGGTGAACTTGCGCGGACCGAGGTGGATATCGACATCGCGCAAGAAGTCGACCGCCACGAACGGGAAGTCGAGCTTGGCGACCCGGGCATAGAAGGGGAGGAAGAGGCGGACATCGTGCCCCTGCTTGCCGAGGGCGCGCGACAGGCCGGCTGCGACATCGCCCAGCCCGCCGGTCTTGGCGAACGGCGTGACTTCGGCGGCGATCTGGCAGATCCGGAGGGGCATGGATGTCGGGTCCCGATCTCCTGAAAGGCTCTCTGGCGCGGGAATGGGCGCGGGTTTCGCTGGCGTCGGCGGCATGAAGCGGGTCAGATGACCGTGCCCGGCGGCAGCTCGGCGTTCTTCGGCACCACGATGATGCCGCCACGAATCGAGTAGTTCTCGGTCTCCGCCTCCTCGATCTTCGCCTCGTTCAGCAGCTTGCAGCCGTCGCCGATGCGGGCATTGAAGTCGATGATGGCGTTGCGGATCGTGCAGTCGCGGCCGATGCCGGTCTGCACCGCATGACTCGCCGCTTCGGCGAGCGGCTCGAAGCGGTTGGCGCCCATGATGATCGAGCGTTCGATCGTGGTGCCGGTCTGGACGGTGGCGCGGATGCCGACGATCGAGTCCGAGATCTTGGCGCCGGTGATGATCGAACCCTCGCAGAGCACCGACCTCGTCACCGCGCAGCCGTTGATCTTGGTGCCGGTAAGGAAGCGCGCGTGGGTGTAGATCGGGTAATTCGGGTCGTAGAGGTTGAGCGCCGGCAGCGGCACGGTCAGGTCGAGGTTGGCCTGGTGGAAGCTCGGGATCGTCCCGATGTCGGTCCAGTAGC
>JBGARM010000041.1:0-13537 GCA_044230215.1 Thermoanaerobaculia bacterium
GCATCGTGGGCGCCGCGGTTGGCGCCCTCCATGACTCCCGGTCCGCCGCCCGTCATGATGGTGAAACCGGCTTCCGCCCCGAGCCTGCCGACCTCGCGCGCCAGCTCGTAATAGCGATGCCCCGCCGGAAATCGCGCCGAGCCGAAGACGGTGACGCAGGGTCCGACGAAGTGCAGGTGCCGGAAGCCGCGCAGGAACTCGAAGAAGATCCGGATGATCCGGCGAAGTTCGGTGAGCCGCCACGCCGGCCCTTCGAGGAAGCGGCGTTCCTCCGGATTGCGGGAGCGCTTGCCCCAGAGCGAAGACAGATGCACGGCGGCAGTCTAGCAGCGCGATTCAGCTCACGATGCCGCCGGTCTCCCAGGCAGCGACGAAGGGGCGGAAGACCTGCACGATGCGCCGGCGGCCTCTGGGGTCGCCCTCGAAAGCGGGCTCGCCCCCCTGCCAGACGACCTGCGGGCGGTCCTCGGGGCGCAGGTCGAGCGCTGCGTCGCCAGCCAGCAGAATACACAGCGAGTCGCCGTCGAGGAACGCCTTCAGCACGCCCGGGAAGAGCGCCGAGGCGACGAACTTCGGCGCGGCGATGCGCGAAGCGCCGAGCGCCGCGTCGATCAACGGGCTCTGCTCCACCTTGCGCGCGAACTCGGCGTCGAAGAGCCGCACGACGGTGCGCGTCTTCGGGCTCATCTCTTTCGCCGTCAGGCAGATCGACAGGTTCACCGCGTCGTCGCCGGTGACCGCGAGGATGCTCCGCGCACCGTGGATGTTCGCCTGCTCGAGCACCGAGACGAGACGCGCGTCGCCGATTACGAGCGGAACTCCCTGCTCCATGCCGCCGACGAACGGACTCTCGCGATTGCTCTCCAGCACGACCGCGGGCACGCCGGTGGAGCGCAGCTCCTCGACGACCCGGAAGCCGACATTGCCGAGACCGGCGACGAGCACGTGCCCGGACTCCGGCACCGGAACCCGCCCGAGAAGCTCGCGCACGCGCGCCGTCACGATCCAGTCGGTGATCAGCGAGTAGACCGTGGCGATCGTCGCCGAGCCGAGCAGCATCATCAGCGAGCAGTAGACCTTGAGCCAGACGGCCTGGTCCCTGACCGAGATGTCGCCGTAACCCGTCGTCGTCAAAGTCGTGACCATGAAGTACACGGCGTCGATGAGCGACAGGCCCATTCCATAACGGAAGACCAGGACGCTGACCAGCATGAGGGAGACGAGCACCGCGAAGACGGCCTTGAGGCCGCTCGAGGCCTGGGTCCAGGCGTTCCACAGCCGGGCGAGTCCCAGCCGGAGTCGCGAGCCACCGCCCGTCGAAGGCCGCGCCTCCCGCGATTTGTTGCCGGGAAGGGCGTCCCACGCGGCCTGCGTGGTCAGCACGAGAAGCGCCTCGTCCGCCGTCACCGGGGCGCCGTCGTCACGCTCGCGGTGGAGCCTCGTACCGCGCGTCAGCAGACGCAGATTCGCGGCGGCCAGTTGCTCCGGCTGTCTGCCGACGAGCTCGGGATGCCTGGCGGCCTCAAGGACCGCGACGACAAGGTCCTCGCCATCGAAGGAGAATCGGCCGAGAACCTCGCTGCCGGTGGCGGCGGCGGCGATTCGCGGCGCCGCGACGGTCGCCATGCCGAGCGCGCGGCGGATGTGAAAAGCGGACTCCAGCTGGCGGGCCAGGTTCTGATCGAACAGCCGCATGACGATCGGCAGATCTCCCCGCATTCGCTGGGCGTCGAGCGCAATCTCGACGTTCACGACGTCTTTCGAGGTCGTCACGACCAGGGCCCGGGCCTCGAGGATTCCGAGCCGCCGCAGCACGTTCGGATCGCGCGCATCGGCGATCTCGACCTCGACTCCGGCGGCGCGCGCCGCCTGGATCCGGTCGTCGTGGCCGGAGAGCGTCACGACCCTCACCTTCTCGCCCAGGCGATGCAGCAGTTCGACGACCCGGTAGCCGACGACTCCCAGACCGCAGACGATGTAGTGGCCTCGCATCCCGCTCGTTCTCCCGCCCCCCGTCGATTGGACCGCCGGAGTCTAGCCGACACCGAGCCCAATGCGCCGGCCGCGAGCGCGAGGGCGACGGCGACAGTTGATAGTCTCCACCCATGCGACGCCTCCTCCCGCGAAGCCGCTTCACCGCCATCGTCGCCGTCTGCACCGCGCTCGTCCTGGCCGCCTGCGGTCGGCCCCCAGCGCCGCCCGCCGGGCCGGTCGAGAGCTATGCGATGCGCGGCGAGATCGTCCGGCTGCCTGTCGCCGAAACGCGCGAAATCGCGATCCGGCACGAAGCTGTTCCCGACTTCCGCGACGAAAGCGGAAAGGTCGTCGGCATGGAGGCGATGACGATGCCTTTCAGCCTGGGTCGCGAGATCTCCGACTCGGCGCTCGCCGGCCTGAAGCCCGGAGACCGGATCGCCTTCACGCTCGAGATGCGCTGGCAGGATCCGCGAGAGATCGCTCGCATCTCGCGCATCGACAGGCTCCCCGAGGGAACGGCGCTCGCCTGGGATCCGCCCCCGGCCGCCGCCGCGAAAACTCCCGCCGGAACCCCGCCGTAAACTCCCGCGTGCGACAGCTCCCGCTCCACGAGCTCGCGGCGCTGCCGCGCGCCGAGGCCGTTCAACGCTGGCGCGACGAACGCAACGCCGCGGTCGTGAAACCCCTCCTGTGGGGCTTCACGCCGGTGGCGCTCGTCATGGCGATCGTCGAGCTCAGCCGCGGCGACCTGCTGCGGGCCGCTGGGGCCGCGCTCGCTCTGACCCTGCTGGTCACCGCCATCGTGGGCTTGCGGCGCGACCGCTGGCGGCGGGGATTCCACCCGTTGCTCCTCTCGTTCCTGGCTGCCGGGTTTACCCTCTGGATGGCGGTCACCACCCTGTTCCCGATGGTGATGCTGGCCGCGTCCTTCCTCTGCCCCCTCCTGCTCCTCCTCCTGAGGCTGCGCGGCAGCGACACGGCGCTGCTCGCGGTGGGCGCCGCCGGCATCGCCGGGATCCGCATCCTCGCCGGCAGTCTGGAGGAGGCGCCGGATTCGTTCTGGGGGCCGTTCTTCGGCATCGTCACGATCAACGCGCTGGCAGCCTGGGTCGGCTGGGCCCTGACGCGCCGCCAGGCCGGACGATTCGTCGCCGAATGGAGCGTCGCCGCCTCGCGCGAGCGCGAGAGCTCGCGCATGCGCGAAGAGCTCGAGGATGCGCGCGCCATTCAGCTCGCGATGCTCCCCTCCTCGGCCCCCGAGGTGGGCTGGCTCGAGCTCCAGGGGATGTCGCTGCCGGCGACGGAGGTCGGCGGCGACTACTACGACTTCCTGCCGGTCGATGCGGACCGCGTCGCCGTCATCGTCGGCGACGTCGCCGGACACGGCGTGGCGAGCGGCCTGCTGCTTTCCGGCGTGCGCGCCGGGCTCCACCTGCTGCGGGCCGACCTCGCAGCGCCGCACGCCGTCGTCGAGCGCCTGAACCTGCTGGTGCGCGACAGCGGCGTCTCGCGTCTTTTCATGAGCCTGGTGGTCGCCCTGTTCGATCGCGCGGCCGGCGAGGTTCGCGTGGTGACCGCGGGACACCCGCCGGCGATGCGTTTCCGCGCGGCGTCGGGAGATGTCGTCGTCCTCGAGGCCAGCTCGCCGCCGCTCGGCACCCGCCTGCCGCCGGGCTTCCCGCAGCGCGAGGAGAGCCTCGAGCCGGGCGACCTCTGGCTGTTCGTCACCGACGGCCTGCTCGAGGCGACCGACCCCCGGGGCCGACCGTTCGGCGAGCAGCGCCTGGTCGAGGCCTTCGCCTCCGCCGCCCGCCGCGACCCCCGCCCGCGCGAGGTCGAACAGGCCGTCCTCTCCCATCTCGCCTTCTTCCGCGGCGACAGCGAGCTCCAGGACGACCTCACCGTCGTCGTCGTCCGCGTCGGCGGCTGAAGCTCAGTCTTATTCGTTGACAGCCGGGGCCGCCGAAGCGGGAAGGATCGGTTTCCGCGGCGAAATCCTGAGAATTCGCTTGACCCTTCCGTCAATGCTCTCTTCCCGCAGGTCCCAGTCCATCCTGATCAGCGCACCCACCGCGTCGAGAGCCTGGCGGGCAGGCACACCCTGCAACTCGAGATTCACGGTTTGAGTGGTTCCTTCCTGAATCCGGAGTTCCGCCTCGAGCATTCGAGAAATGCTGACGAGGACATCCATGGCAGCTGCGTCCTGAAGCGAGACACTTATCGGCGAATCGAGACTCTGGCGAAGCGCGGGTGCCATCGGCTCGGGCACCGGCAAGACGACCGGAAGGATCCGCAGTAGGGGGCTCTCGCCCCATCTCAGCTCGCTCCGACAACCGATCGACTCGCACACGGCGCCGAGGGCAGTCTCGGCTGTGACGTTCTGCAGCCGCACCGTGATCTTCCCCGACACCGCGGCCGAGAGTTCCAGCTTCGCTCCCAGCATCTGCGCGAACGAGCCGAACACATCCGCAGGCGCCGCCTCGACGAGATCGAGGTCGATCCGCTGGCGCAGCTTGCCCGTGAGCTCGGACTCCGCCAGTACCGGGCTCGAGACGCTCAAGAAAAAAGCGGCTGCCAAAAACCCCTTCCCCAGCCTGTTCATGGCACGTTTCCTTTCGAGATCATGATTCGGTAGGACTGCGGCTGCCCTACAGACTGCGTGTTCATGCCAGCACTTGCGACAAGGGTTCGCCCCTCGACCCCTGTCACCAGCATCACGCCGCCAATGTTGCTGATTGTGCTCGTCGCCTCGGTTCGCGCAGCGACCGGAAAAGGACCAGTAAAGGGACGCTCACGTCGAGCCCAGGTGACCACCACCGCGACCAGGACGACAGCCGCAGCAACAGCGACCCAAGGCGCTCTGCGGCGAGCACCAGGAGGTCCCGCTGCCAGGGCGGCTGCGACCACCCGCTCGACCTGCTCCTGCGAGGGCGCGAGGACCTCCTTCATGGCTTCGTTGCGTTCGCCTTTCATTCCTGGGACTCCTTCAGTTTCTGCCGCGCACGCAGGAGCCGCATCTTGAGCGCGGATTCGGAGATGTCGAGAGCCTTCGCTGCATCGACTACCGAGAGTTCTCCGGCAACCACCAGCAGAATGGCGTCGCGTTCCTTTACTGAGAGCTTTTGCAGTTCGCACCGCAGCCGCCGCAGCTCGGACCTGGCCTCACTGTTCTGGACGGGATCGGCAAACGGCTCGTTGCGGAATCCCAGGCTAGCGAGGGGCTGCGAAAGTCGGGCACGGAGGGACACTCGCCAAGCCCGGCGCCGGGCGATCGAGAAGACGAAGGCCAAGGGTGAGTCGGGCGGACCGGCCGTGCGCCACCGGGCAACAAGAGCCATGAGCGCTGTTTGCGCGACGTCCTCTGCCGAATCGAGGCTGGCCAGCCGGCCCCGGCAGTAGCGCAGGAGTCGCGGGGCCAGCTCGCGGACGGTCGCCTCGAGGTCCATTCGAGGGGAATGTACCCGAACGGGTCATCAGGTCACATTTCCGGGTTCGATCAGACAAAAAAAACGCCCCGGCCGCTTGCGGCTGGGGCGATCGATTGAAAGCTAAATGAGTGGGGCTGCGTCAGATGCGGACGACGTTCCGCGCCTGCAGGCCCTTCTGGCCCTCGACCACTTCGAAGGAGACGCGGTCTCCTTCGTTGAGGGAGCGATATCCCTCGGCGAGGATCGCGGTGTGGTGGACGAAAACGTCCGGGCCACTCTCACGCGAAATGAAGCCAAACCCCTTCTCGTTGTTGAACCACTTGACTGCGCCCTGCTCGGTCATGCCCTGCTCCTTACACCTACTGGGTTAGTGATGCTCGGCTTCGTTTCGAAGCCGACCTTGCCACCGGCCCGTCTTGGGCCGACGAAAACGATATCTGCACGGCTCACCGAAAGACTCCGGCTTGCCAGGATGAACGTCATCAGATCAATGTGCCTTGCGGTACGGGTGCTCAGATGCGAACGACGTTGCGGGCCTGCAGACCCTTCTGGCCCTCGACGACCTCGAAAGAAACCCGGTCGCCCTCGTTCAGGGAGCGGTAACCCTCGGCGGTGATCGCGGTGTGATGGACGAAAACGTCCGGACCGCTCTCGCGCGAGATGAAACCAAAGCCCTTCTCGTTGTTAAACCACTTCACTGTGCCCTGTTCGGTCATGCGTGACTCCTTGATGCAACTGCATGTTGATAAGTCGCGATCCGCGAATGCGGAGCGCTGATGCGAGGTCCGCGATGGACCTCAAAAATAGAAAAGTATTGGGTGTGCTGGATCAAATGAGGAGGGAGGAAATATCTGTGACCGGCGTGTAATGCGGCGTAGTGTCTCACGGCTGCGGCGGAAATGCAAGCGCCACGTCCGCCGGGATGCGGCAAGCGGCGAGGGCCGCGCTGAAATCGGCCGGCAGAGGCGCCTCGAAAGACTCCGGCTCGAGTCCAGGTATGGCCAGCCGGAAGGCGTGCAGGAGCGATCGCCCCGGCGCCAGGGCCGACCGCAAGGCCGGCGACCGGACCCCGTGCTCGCGCGGTCCGCCGTAGAGATCGTCGCCGACGATCGGGTGTCCGGCCGCTGCGAGGTGAACCCGCAGCTGGTGCGTCCGCCCGGTGCGCGGCGTGAGCTCGAGCAGCGCGACGTGCGCTGCCTTGCCGAGCGTCCGGTACTCGGTCAGGGCCGGCCGGCCCTCCGGATCGACCTTCATCTTCCGCCGGTCTTTTCGGTCCGGGCCCAGCCGCGCCTCCCAGCGCCCCGCCGCCGGTCGCGGATGCCCCCAAACCAGCGCGAGGTAACGCTTCTCCGCCTGCCGCTCCGCGAACCGGGTCACCAACTCACGGTGGATGTCGACGTCCAGCGCCACCAGGACGACGCCGCTGGTCGACTCGTCCAGCCGGTGCACGAGCTGGGGCTCGCGGCCGGCGAAGAGCTCACGGTCGCGGAAACGCAGCGCCTCGACCAGGCCGCGCGCCGCACCGTGAGGATCGGCGCGCGAGGTGCGCAGCGACAGACCGGCCGGCTTGTCGATCGCGGCGAAGCGGTCGCCGAAGAAGATCAGGGAGGCCGGCAGCGTCCGCGGGGTCCTGGGCGGAGCCTTGTGGGCCGAAGGCGGCGCTGGCGCCCGCTCCTCCGGACTGTCCCGGCGAGTCAATCTGCGAACTTTCTCATCGTGGCAAGGTCCCCTTTGCTGCCGAAGAAGAGCGCGAAGTAGCGCCGCTGCATTTCCCGCTCTGGACTGACGAAGCGCCGCGCCGCCCAGCCGGCGAGGGCGCTCTCCGGGACGTGCGTCGCCAGCCAGGCAGCGGCGTTGCCACCGATCGGATCGTGCACCAGGCGAGCCACCGCATGCCCGGAGGACTCCTGTTCGAACGCCGGTGGCCAGGGGTGGTAGGCCCCGAGCGCCGCGAACAGAATCGAAACCGGCAGAACCGCCGCGAAGAGCGCGCGCGAGCGCGTGCGGGCTGCGGTGAGCGCCAGCGGCGCGCACAGCAGCAGCAGCGGCTGGATCGGCAGCAGGTAGCGGTAGCCGTACGACCAACCGCCGTAGGAGCCGGCAAGCGCTGCATGCCCCGCGAACTGCAAGGCGAGCCCGAGGGCGAGGAGCCGCCAGATCCGGACGTCGCCCGGCAGGCCGAAGGGCAGGGCGGGCGACGAGCGCCGGCAGGCGAGCGCCAGGCCCCAGGCTCCCCAGATCAACACCGGCGAGACGAAGAAGAGCCCGTGGCCGCCGAGGAGAATCTCGATCGGATAGAGCGGACTCTGCGGCAACACCACTCCCCCGGCCGCCGGCCCCGCCTGCGCCGAGAGGTCGACGGCCCCGCGCACGAGCTTCGCCGGCAGCACCGAGCCGTGGGTGGCGAAGTTGGCAGCCCCTGCGATCACCGCGCAGACCGCCAATCCGACCGCGAAACGGCCGAGCGCCTTGGCGCGGTCGCCGCGCGACAGCATCCAGGCGAAGACCGGCGCCATGCCGAGACCGGGCAGGAGGTCGACCGCTGCCGCGAGACCGACGGCGAGACCGCTCGTCAGGCCGCGCCCGTCGAGCGCCGCGATGCAAGCGGCGAAGAGCAGGGCGGCGGCGACCGTATGGTTGTTGAGGGTGGTGGAAAAGGTGAAGAGCAGCGTCCCGGCTGCCAGGCCGACCGTGAGGAGTAGACGCCAGAGGCGTCCGAGATCCTGGAAGCGCTCGAGCGCCGCGAAGAATCGCGCCACGAGCCAGGCGCTGGGCGCACCGACGAGCAGCAGCGTCACCCAATAGAGAACGTCTGCCGCCCCGGCGCCGGCGAGCCGCCAGCCGGTGAGCGCCTGCAGCACGGCATAGATCGCCGCCCCGGCGAGCGACAGCAGCGGCGGCTTGTTCGAGTAGTCGTGCCCGGCGATACGAACGCGGTCGATGTTGGCCGCGAACCGCGAGTGTTCGACGCTCGCCGTACCGTAATCGACCAGCGACTCGATCGCCGCCCAGCGCGAAGCATCGTTGCCGGCGATGAAGACCCGGCGATGGGTCATCGCGGCATAGAGCCCGAGGGCCAGGAGAAAGACGACCAGCGTCGCCGGAATGCGTTTCATGGCAGGCCGTCAGCATAGCCGGAACCCGGCACCGCATCGGCAATCGGGCCTTTTCCGCCAGCGGTCCTTTCGCTTTCGGGGCGCGAACCCAGCCTGCCGGAGCGCACCGGCGAGCGCGGGCGGGTCGGGTCTACTTGCAGATCTCCGCGCCGGTACCGGCGAGCTGGTAGACGTGGAACGGGCCGTCGCCGGAGAGGCTGGCCTCATCGAACTTCTCGCCCTTCTCCTTGGCGGCGTGCTGGCGGAACTGGACGTACTTGGCACGGCTCATCTCGAGGTCCTCGACCTTGCCCTGAGCCGCCGCCTGCTTGCCACGCGCGGCCAGCGGAAAGACGATCACGCCGTCCTTGACCTTGACCTTGAGCGTCCGGTCGCCGTCCGCCGCCTGAATCTCCATCCAGCAGCCGGCCATCTCGCAGACCTCGTGGACCTGCCCTTCGATACGAACCTCCTTGCCGGTGAAGGCGGAGGGCTGGTCGAGGATCGCCGCGATGGCGGTGGGCTCGGCGATGGTCACGCCGGCGCCGTAGGCGGTTTTCTCGCAGGTTTCCGCGACGGCGGGAGAGACAGTCAGGACGAGCAGGGAGGACAGCAGGCGAATACGCATCGTTGGTCTCCTGGGTTCGGGTGGAAACGACAGCCATGGGCGGGCCGACGGCTCCCGCCTCGAGACGGAATTGTACGAAATCCGCCGGTTCTCCCCGGTGTGCGGCGGGCGCGCAATCTCGGGTAGACTTCCTGACTGGCTTTCTACTTGCATTCCAGCCGCTCAACGCCATTCCGGCGGTCCACGCCCCACCCAAGCAAACCCAGAGGAGAATCCCTGCAATGAGTCACTCCCCGAAATCGCTGAAGCAGCCCCGCGCCCTGGCCGCCATGGCGTCGCTCGCCATCCTCAGCCTGGTCGGCTTCGTCCTGCCGGCCTGCGCCGGCGAGAAGAGCAATGCCGCTGCCAAGCCGGCCGCGGCGGCTCCCGCTGCCGACAAAAACGCACCGGTCGCCGAAGTCAACGGCAAGACGGTGACGATGGCCGACCTCGAGACGATGCTCGCGCCGCAGTTGCAGAAGCTCGAGCAGCAGCGCCAGCAGCTCCTCGAGCAGGGACTCGACCGGCTCGTCGAGCAGAAGCTGATGGAGACCGAAGCGGCCGCCCGCGGTATCGACGTTCTCGCCCTGCAGCAGGCCGAGATCCAGGCCAAGATCGGCGAAGTCACCGACGCCGACGTCTCGGCCTGGTACCAGGAGAATCAGGCGCGCGTCCAGGGCCGTCCGCTCGAGCAGATCGCGCCGCAGATCAAGCAGTTCCTCACCCAGACCCGCGGCCAGGAGGTGCAGGAGGCGTTCATCAAGTCGCTGCGCGCCAAGTACAAGACCCGCATCCTGATGGACGTCGCGCGCACCGAGGTGGCCGAGAAGGGCTCGCCGTCGAAGGGCGGCCCGGTCGGCTCGCCGGTCACCATCATCGAGTTCTCCGACTTCCAGTGCCCCTTCTGCAGCCGCGTGAATCCCTCCCTTGCCCAGGCGAAGGAGACCTACGGCGACAAGCTCCGCTTCGTCTTCCGGCAGTTCCCGCTGAATATCCATCCGCAGGCGCCGAAGGCGGCCGAAGCGGCGCTCTGCGCCAACGAGCAGGGCAAGTTCTGGGAGATGCATGACGCCATGTTCGCCGACCAGCAGAAGCTGGCGGTGGCCGACCTGAAGGCCACGGCGGCGAAGATCGGCCTCGACGCCGGCAAGTTCGACGCCTGCCTCGACGGCGGCTCGATGGCTGCGATCGTCGCCCGCGACACCGCGGACGGCATGGCGGCGGGAGTCTCGGGAACCCCGGCGCTGTTCGTCAACGGCCGCTTCATCAACGGCGCCGTGCCCTACGAAGAGCTCGCCAAGGTGATCAACGACGAGCTCTCCCGCAAGGGCATCGAGGTCCCGGCAGGCAAGTGACGCCGGACGCATCCTCTTTCGACGGTTCTCCGCCGGCTGCCGAGCTTTTCGGTCCGGAGTGGGCGGAGCGCCTCGAGCGCGAGCTCGCGGCGAACGAGCCCTACCGCGCCGCCGCGGCGTCGTGGAAGGGCTCGCTCGCGTTCGCCCTCCAGCCCGACGGAACGCCCGGATTCCCGGCGGGCCGCGGGCTGTTTCTCGATCTGGCCCACGGCAGCTGCCGGGCCGCGCGGCCGGCGCTTCCCGGCGACCTCGAGAGCGCTTCGTTCTGCCTCTCCGGTCCGGCCGCCGTCTGGCTGCGTCTGCTCTCCGGCGACCTCGAGCCCGGAGCCGCCCTCATGGGCGGGGGGCTGAAGCTCATTCGCGGTTCGTTCTTCTCTCTCTTGCCGCATCTGCGGGCGGCACAGGCACTCCTCGAGTGCGCCCGCCTGGTGCCGACGCACCTGCCGGCGGCGGGAATCTGACCGCTTGCGCGAGCTTCAGACGACCAGCCCGCGCGGCCTCGACCGGGAGTCGCTGCCCTTTCGCCTGTTCGAGAAGGCCAAGCGCTTCGGCATCTGGAACCCCTCCGAGATCGATTTCGCCCAGGATCGTGCCGACTGGGTGAAGCTCGCCGAGGACGAGCGCGACCTGCTGCTCAGGTTGACCGCTATGTTCCAGGCCGGCGAAGAGTCGGTCACTCTCGATCTCCTGCCGCTCATCCAGGTGATCGCCGGCGAGGGCCGGATCGAGGAGGAGATGTTCCTCACCTCCTTCCTCTGGGAAGAGGCGAAGCACGTCGACCTCTTCCGTCGCTTCCTCGACGAGGTGACCGGCGAGCGCCGCGACCTCACCGCTTTCCACTCCCCGAGCTACCGGTCCATTCTCTACGAGGCCCTGCCGGAGGCGATGCACCGGCTGCGCAACGACCGGTCGCCGGCCGCGCAGATTCGCGCATCGGTGACCTACAACATGATCGTCGAGGGTGTCCTTGCCGAGACCGGCTACCAGGGCTACCTGACGATCCTCGAGAACCGCAGCCTCATGCCGGGGATCCGCCACGGCGTGCGCCTCCTGAAGCAGGATGAATCGCGCCACATCGCCTACGGCGTCTACCTGCTGTCGCGGCTGGTGGCCGAGGGCGGGCAGCCGGTCTGGGAGGCGGTCCAGGAGCGCATGGAGGCGCTGCTGCCACCCGCGCTCGGCGTCGTGCAGGAGATGTTCTCGCCCTACGACCCGATTCCGTTCGGGGTCGATCCCGAGCAGTTCTTGGGCTTCGCGATGACCCAGTTCCAATACCGTTACGAACGCGTCGAACGGGCGGCGAGAGAGGGCGTCGTCGCCGACGACCCCGCGGACTCGGACGCCCCCGATTCCGGCGCAGGAGCAGCCCACTCATGAGCACTTACCTCGTCACCGGCGCCTGCGGCTTCATCGGCTCGAACTTCGTCCATGACGTCCTCGCGCGCGAGCCCGGAGCCACCGTGGTGGCGCTCGACAACATGTCGTTCGCCGCCAACGAGGCGAATCTCGACGGCGTGCGCGACCGCGTGCACCTCGTCGTCGAGGACATCTGCAACTTCACCGGGCTGCTCGAGGTCTACGCCAGGTTCCGGCCCGACTACGTGGTGAATTTCGCCGCCGAGAGCCACAACGACCGCGCCGTCCTCGACCCCTCGGCATTCGCGCGCACCAACGCGCTCGGGGCGCAGATCCTCCTCGAGGCCTCTCGGCGCCATCCCGTGCAGCGTCACCTGCACGTCTCGACGATCGAGGTCTACGGCGAACTGGCCGAAGCCGCCGCCTTCTTCACCGAGGGCAGCCCGCTCAACGCCAAGACCCCTTACAGCGCCGCCAAGGCGGCCGGCGACCAGTTCGTCCGCGCCTACATGCAGACCTATCGCGACATGGACATCGCGATGACCCACTGCGCCAACAACTACGGCCGCTTCCAGTTCCCGGAGAAGCTCGTGCCGTTGATGATCACCAATGTGCTCTGCGGCAAGAAGGTGCCGGTCTACGGCGACGGACTGCAGATGCGCGACTGGCTGCACGTCTCCGACCACTGCGCGGCGATCTGGACGATCCTGCACGCGCCGCGGGTGCCGGTGACTTACGACGCCGCCACCCGTCCCGAGCTGCTGCCGATCTACGACGTCTCGGCGCGCAACGAGCGCACCAACATGGAGATCGTCGAACGGGTGCTCGCGCTCTTGGGCAAGCGGCCGGAGGAGTGGATCGAGCACGTGCCCGACCGTCCCAATCACGACCGTCGTTACTTGATCGATCCGGCGAAGCTCGAGAATCAGCTGGCCTGGAAGCCGCTGGTCGCTTTCGACCAGGGGATCGAAGAGACCGTGAAGTGGTACGTCGACCACCGCTCCTGGTGGGAGGCGATCCTCGCCCGCACCGGCAACCTCGCCTTCGACTGGGCCGCCGGCGCTACCTCGCCCTCGGCCGCCGCGAGCCGATAGGATCGTCGGCCGATGACCGACACCGCCCTCGACCCCGAATCCAGCAGCAGCGCTCCTTTCGTTCTCTCGCGCGCGAGCGTCCTCGCCGACTACCGCATCGGCTGGGAGAGCCGCCACGCCAGCCTCATCGGCCGTCGCGAAGTTCTCACCGGCAAGGGCAAGTTCGGAATTTTCGGCGACGGCAAGGAGCTCGCCCAGCTCGCCATGGCGCGGGCCGCGAGGCCGGGCGACTTCCGCTCCGGCTACTACCGCGACCAGACCTTCATGCTGGCGGTCGGCGAGCTCACCCTCGACCAGTTCTTCGCCCAGCTCTATGCCGACGCCGATCCGGTGCGCGAGCCGGCCTCGGCCGGACGGCAGATGAACGCCCACTTCGCGACCCGCCTGCGGGACGCGGATGGCGCGCCGCTGGACCTCATGGCGCGCGTCCAGAGCGCCGCCGACATGTCCCCCACCGCCGGCCAGATGCCGCGCCTGGTGGGTCTGGGCTACGCCTCGCGGCTCTACCGCGAGCTGCCCGGGCTGGAGGGCTTCTCCGGCTTCTCGCACGGCGGCAACGAGATCGCCTTCGGCACGATCGGCAACGCTTCGACCGCCGAGGGTCATTTCTGGGAGGCGGTCAACG
>JBGARM010000420.1:0-2954 GCA_044230215.1 Thermoanaerobaculia bacterium
ACCTGATCCACCCCGCGCAGAACGTGCCCGCCCCCGACATGGGCACGGGCGAGCGCGAGATGGCCTGGATCGCCGACCAGTTCGCCCGCATGAACACGACCGAGATCAATGCCAAGGCCTGCGTCACCGGCAAGCCGCCGCACGCGGGCGGCATTCAGGGCCGGGTCGAGGCGACGGGGCGCGGGGTGCAGTTCGCGCTCCGCGAATTCTTCCGCCACAAGGAGGACGCCGCGCTGGCGCGCCTCTCGGGCGATCTCGGCGGCAAGCGCATCGTGGTGCAGGGCCTCGGCAACGTCGGCTACTACGCCGCCAAGTTCCTCGCCGAATCGGGCGTCAAGCTGGTCGGCGTCGCCGAGCGCGAAGGCTCGATCTCCTGCCCGGCCGGCCTCGATCTCGAGAAGCTGATGGCCCACCGCGAGAAGACCGGCTCGATCCTCGGCTTCCCCGGCGCCACCGATCTCAAGGACCGCCTGGCCGCGCTCGAGCTGGCGTGCGACATCCTCGTGCCGGCGGCGCTCGAGAATCAGATCACCGAGGAGAACTGCGACCGCATCCAGGCCAAAATCATCGCCGAAGGCGCCAACGGTCCGACGACCGCGGTGGCCGGCGACAAGCTCTACGCCAAGGGGGTGATGATCATCCCCGACATGTACTGCAACGCCGGCGGCGTGACGGTGTCGTACTTCGAGTGGCTGAAGAACCTCTCGCACGTCCGTTTCGGCCGCATGGAGAAGCGCTTCGAAGAGCGCGCTTTCCGCAATCTCCTGCAGACCGTGCAGACGATGACCGGGAAGTCCCTTTCCGAGGACGAGCTCAAGGGCCTGGCGAGTGGCGCCTCGGAAGAGGATCTGGTGAACTCCGGCCTCGAGGAGACGATGGTCACCTCGTACCAGAAGATCCGCGAGATGCGGCGCAAGCACAACGACAAGCCGGACCTGCGGACGGCAGCCTTCATCGTCGCCATCGACATGATCGCGCTGACCTACAGCGACCTGGGAATCTTCCCCTAGGCGCGCGTCTGCCGGCCCCGCCGGCCCACAGCCACACAGCCCCGCCGATCACCGGATTGGGGAGTCGCGTTTCGGCCGCATTGACAGACGAGCGGCCGAGGCGCAGACTCCCGCAATTCGCTCCGCACCCCGACCCCGGGGCGGCGGCGGTCTCTTCGGAGTTCGGACGGCTCCGGAGACCGGGTGGGGTGGGTCCCACCGCTCGACCGTGACGTCCAGAAAAGGAGGTGATCCAGTGGGTAATGGTAAACGCGGCTCGATGGGGGCGGCGTCCTCCTAGGGGTACCTCCTGGGGCGAAACGCAGTGCGCCACGGGCAGAAGCGAAGGGCATCTCGCCAGGGATCCCGCTAGCAGGCTTCAACCCAGCGCCGTCCGCATCGAACCCCAAGGCCCCGGATCTCGCGAGAGGTCCGGGGCCTTTTTCGTTGCACCGCGAGCCGCCCGGGCTAGAGCGTCGCGTCGGCCTTGGCGGCGAAGATGAAGTCGCTCTCGGTCAGACCTTCGATCTTGTGCGTCCAGATCGTCAGGCGCACCTTCCCCCAACCCAGGTAGATGTCGGGATGGTGCCCCTGCTCTTCGGCGACCGCGCCGATCCGGTTGACGAAGGCGAGCGCGGAGGAAAAATCGTCAAAGGTGTAGGACTTGTCGAGATGATGGCCGGAGACGACCTGCCATCCGTTGGGGCCCAGCTGCGCCAGAAGCTTCTCGAGCGGTTCGCCGGCGAGCGGCGGCACTCCGCCCTTGCACGGCACACACTGCTTTGCGGCCAGGTCGGACATTTGAGATCTCCTCCCGGGATCGATCCGGGGCTGGTGGAGCTCGCTTCAGCCCCGCGACTTGCTCTGCAAGCGCGCGACCAGGGCGCGCATCGCCCCCTGGGTTTCCTCGCCGAACCAGTCGAGGGCGAAGCGCTCGAGGGTCGTACCTTGCTGGCGGTCGAAGGCGGCGACGAGGCCGGCGCGGCAGAGAGCGCGGGTCGTCGCCATGGCGCGCGGCGGGAGCTTCAGAAAGTCGCGACAGCGCTCGAGCGCCCGCTCGACGACCGCTTCGACCGGGACGAGCTCGTCCACCAACCCGATGCGCAGCGCCTCGCCCGCCGGCACGAGGAGTCCGCCGACGCCGAGCCGCTCGGCCTGGCGCTCCCCGACGACGCGGACCAGTGCGGTGTGGATCACCTGCGGCAACGACAGGCCGACCTGGACTTCGTTCAGGCCGATCTTGAAGTCCCCCTCCGCCATGATCCGCGCGTCGCAGAAGATCGACAGCACCGCCCCCCCTGCCGGCGCATGGCCGGTAATCGCCGCCACGGTCGGAATCGGCGAAGCGGCGAGCGCCCGCATGAGGCGGAAGAAGTCGCGCAGCGTCTGCTCCATGCCGGCGCGGTCGAGGGTGAGGAGCGACGGCACGTCGAGCCCGCCGGAGAACATCCCCGGCCGCCCGGAGAGCACCACTGCGCGCGCGCCGGCAGCGGGTGCCTCTTCGATCGCCTCGCCGAGCGCCGCGATCAGCGCGGCGTCGAGTGCGTTCGCCGGCGGCCGTGCGAGGCGCAGTTCGAGAATTTCGCCATGTTCGGTTCGTTCGAGCATCGTAGGCCTCCGACGCCGATCCTACCCGCTTCGCTCGCGCGCCGGTCCGGTCCGCGGGTCCTTTCCAGGAGTCGGCTCGGGGTCCTGTCTGGCCCGCTTCCCATGGGTCCTCGCGCTGAAGAAGCGCGCTCCGGGCCCATGGGAGCCCTCGGTCCAGCCACCCCTCGTCGGAACGAAGGTGAGAGAAGCGCTGTGTCTACCGAACCTGTTGCTGTAGGCCGGGGCCGTTGTCGCTGCGCGAAGGGGGCGCGACCGTGAGGCCAAGCGTGGCGAACCGAGCGCCCCCTTCGCGCAGCGACGACGGCGCCCGCCGAAAAACAATCGCCGCGGCACGCCCCGCCCCGAGCAAGTGCCACA
>JBGARM010000421.1:0-2945 GCA_044230215.1 Thermoanaerobaculia bacterium
GAGGAAGAGGACGATCGGGCCTTTGGACTGCTTCTCCTTTTCCTTCTTCTTTCCCTTCTTGTTCGCCTCGTCGCTCTTCTCGCTCTTGGCGTGCGAGTCGGCGGCCTTTGGAGCATCTTCGCGTGCGCGAGCGGGCTCCTGCGCTCCTCGGTCGCTCGTGGGCCCCTCTCCTCCCATCTCGCTCCCTGCGGTGCTCTGAGCCCGCTCGCTGCCAGCATCCGTGGTGGATGCGGCAGAAGGCTCAGCCGAGCCATCGCCGTCGGGATCTGAGTTTTCCTTTACCGGAGCTTTTTCCTTTTCATTTTCTCGCTGCTGGTTTTCGAGACGCAGCTGCCGCACGGCGAGGAACTCGAGGACGCGGTCTTTCACGTCCTTGAGACCGTAGTGGTCCTGCTCGAGGATGCGGGCCGCCTCCTGGACGTCGAGCTTCTCTTCGCTGCGGGCGCTCCACGGGAGCTCCGCGACGGTCTCGAGGAAGGTGCGGATGACCTGGGTCTCCATCGACTCGCGGCCGATGCGGCGCAGGCGGCCGACCTCGCGGTCGACCTCCTTGCGGACTTCGGGCGTGAGCTCGAGCTTCGCCAGGCGCTCGACGAGCTCGTCGAGATCGCTCGACTCGTCGCTGTCGCCGAGCTCCTTCTGGATCGCCTTCATCTGCTCGCGCAGGACCATCTCGCGCTGGCGGTCGCCCAGCTCCTCGCGCACCTTGGTCTTGATCTCCTCCTGGGTGTCGAGGACGGTGAGCTGGCGCTGCACCTGGATGAGCACCGAGCGCAGGCGCTCTTCGACCGACAGGAGCTCGAGCAGCTTCTGGCGCTCGGCGGTCGGCAACTCGACATAGGCCGAAACCAGGTCGGCGAAGCGGGACGGCTCGGCGGCGATCGCGATTACCTGCTGGACCAACTCCTCGGGGAGTCCGGCGCGCTTGGCGAGCTCGATCGAACGCTCGCGCGCCTCGCGAAACAGGGCGACGAAGGCGGCGTTGCCGGGGTCGGTCGGATTCTGGTCGGTGGCGGTGATCGTAGTGGCAACGTAGTAGCCGTCCCGCTCCTGGTAGCGCAGGGCGACGCCGCGGCGCTCGCCGTGCAGCACCAGCTGCATGCCGGAGAGGCTGCGCTGCACCTGGCCGAGGCGGGCGATCGTGCCGACGCTGTAGAGCCCCTCGGGGCTCACGTCGTCGACATTCTGGCGCTGCGCGACGGCTAAGACCAGCGGTTCGGGAGCGCGGAGCGCAGCCTCGATGGCGCGCAGGGTGCTGGGGCGTCCGGCGCCGATCGGCAGGGCGATGCCCGGGAAGAGGACGGCGTCGCGCAGAGGCAGGACGGGAATCATCAGTTGTTCGTTCATCGAGTCTCCTGCGACAGCGAGGCCGCGAGCTTGCGGATTCTCCCGTCGCTGGCAGAGAAAACCCCCCGGTCGGCGGGCTTATTCCAGGATGCGTTCAGCCCTGCTGCCACCAGAGCAGGACGGCCAGAACGAGCCCGATGACGACGACCGCGCCGCGTGCCTTCGCCTGGCCGATGTAGCGGCCCAGGTTGGCGCCGGCAAAGCCGCCGAGGACGGCCCCGGCCAGCATGACCAGCGCTGCCGGCCAGTCCACCCGCCCGGAGAGGATGAAGATCGCCGAGGCGACGCCGTTGATGCAGATGCCGAAGAAGTTCTTGAGGCCGTTCATGGCGTGGATGTTCTCGAGCCCGAGCGAGCCCAGCACGACGAGCATGAGAATGCCGATTCCGGCGCCGAAGTAGCCGCCATAGATCGCCACCGCGAGCTGGGCGAACCAGGCCACGGCGAGTGACCGGCCCCCCGCGCCGAGCTCTCCGATCGCAGCCTTTCCGCCCTGCGGCGAGGTGAACTGGCTGCGGAAGCGGGCGAACGACTGCAGGAAGAAGAGCAGGGTGGCGAAGAGGATCAGGGCCGGGGCCAGGCGGGCGAAGATCTTCTCGGGGGTCCACAGCAGGAGGAGGGAGCCGGCGGCGCCGCCGAGCAGGCTGGGGACGAAAAGGGTCGAGAGCCATCGCCGGTGCGTCTGGACCTCCCGGCGATAGCCGAAGAGGCTCGCCGCTGCGCCGGGCATCAACGCGACGGTCGACGTGGCGTTGGCGGTGATCGCCGACTCGCCGAGCAGCAAAAGGACGGGAAAGGTGAGGATCGTGCCGCCGCCGGCGAGCGCATTCATTCCGCCGGCCGCCAGGGCGGCGGCGAAGAGCGCTGCGGCCTCTCCGGGGGACAAACGCCCGCCGGCCTCAGGTGGCGAGACGCAGGACGAAACGGGAGGTGCCGAACTGCACCCGGTCGCCGTCGGCGAGCAAACGCTCGGTGACGCGCTGGCCGTTGACGTAGGTCCCGTTCTCGGAGGAGAGGTCGCGCAACAGCCAGCCGGCGTCGGTCTCGGTGATCTGCGCGTGGCGGCGCGAGACGGCGGGCTTGTAGATCCGGATCTGGTTCTCCGGCGTCCGGCCGATGAAGGTCAGGGGCTCCAGGTAGTGCGGCTGGGGCTCGAGGTCGCCGTCGAGCGCCTCGAGGCGGGCGCGCGGAGTCGGCGGCGACGCCGGTGGGGCCGGAATGCCGCTCGTCGGCGCCTCCGGCTCGATCCTCACCAACCTGATGGCGGTCGCGATGAACCGCTCGGTGCCGTCGATCATCGCCGGCGGTTTCGGCGGCGGGGGAGGGGCGGCCGTCGCCGCGGCCGGCGACGGCGGCGAGCAGAGGCAGGTGCGCTCCACGACCGCCGCCGACGTGGCGATCGCGCTGGCGGCGCCGCCGGCGCGGGCAGCGGCTTCGCCTCGGCGCCCTGGGCGGCGGGCAAACCGGCGAGCGCGAGCAGGGCCGGGAAGAGCTGGCGCACCCCGGCGCGGGGCCCCCTGCCGCCGGCGATTCCGGGGCCGCGAAGCAGGTAGATGCCCTCCTTGCGGTGCCACTTCGCGGCGGTGGTGTTGGCGAAG
>JBGARM010000422.1:0-2939 GCA_044230215.1 Thermoanaerobaculia bacterium
GAGCACTGCCGTTCCCTTGGGCCGGGCGCTGCGCGCCCTGGCGTCGGTGCTGCTGCTGTGGACCGCCGGCGGCTGCCGGCCGGCCGCTCCACGAAACCTGGTCGTGATCTGCATCGACACCCTGCGCGCCGATCATGTCGGACTCTGGGGCTACGGCCGACCGACGACGCCGGTGATCGATGCCTTCGGCGCGCGCGGCGTGATCTACGAGAACACCCTCGCGCCCTCCAACTGGACTGTCCCTTCCGTCGCCAGCATCTTCACCTCGCAGCCGCCCGAGCGGCACGGCGCCGGCGTAACCGGCGACGTGCGCGATCTGCGGCCCGGCGAGCCGCCGCGGCAACCGGCCGAAGGCCTGCCGCTCCTCGCCGCGCAGGCCCGCGCGCAGGGCTATCTCACCGGCCTGTTCTCGGCCAATCCCTTCCTCTACGGGAGATTCAAGGAGGGCTTCGACGACGCGACGGTGGAGCGGGTGAACGCGACCCGCCTGACGGATGTCGCCCTGGCCTGGCTGGCGCGCGACGATTCCCGGCCGCGTCTGCTCTACGTCCAGTACATCGACGCGCACCAGCCCAACCAGCCACCCGACCCGTATCTCCAGATGTTCCCTGCCGCGGACGGCAAGCCGCACGAACCGCGCCACCAGGACTGGAGCTACGGCCAGGCGCGAGACCTCGAGGATCCGGAGTTCCTGAGCTTCCGGGACCATCGCATCGCGGTCTACGACGGTTCTGTCCGCTTCATCGACAACGAAATCGGCCGTCTGCTCGCGGCGCTCGATCGTCCTCCCTTCCGCGGCAGCACCGTCGTCGCCGTCACCTCCGACCACGGCGAGGAGTTCTGGGACCACGCCCGGGAAGAGGCGGACTGGGGCGACGATCCGCGCGGCTTCTGGGGGGTGGGGCATGGTCACACGATGTACCAGGAGCTGTTGCGGGTCCCGCTGGTGATCGCCGGTCCCGGATTCACCGGCGGCCGTCGCGATCCCTGCCCGACGACACTCCTGGATCTCGCCCCGACGCTCCTCGCCGCCGGCGGCCTGAATCCGCTCCCCGGTGCCGCCGGCATCGACCTCCGCCGCCGGGCGGAAAGCGGGTCGGGGGACTGCCAGGAGCGCGTGCTCCACGCCAGCTCGCCCGCCTACGGACGCAACCGCAGTGCGGTCGTCGTCGGCGGCTGGAAGTTGATCGAGAGCGTCGGCGGCAGCCCGCAGCTCTTCCGGCTGGCGAAGGACCCGCAGGAGCGGCACGACCTGTCGGCCGAAGCGCCCCGACGGCTGGCGTCGATGCAGCGCTACCTCCGGGAGCTTCAGGCCTCCGACGGGGCGGCCGTCGGCGTCCTCCCCGAGAGCGACGAGAAACTGGAAACGGACCTGAAGGCGCTTGGCTATCTCTAGTCCGAACGCTGCGGGGCCGGGGGGCTCGCTTGCTGCCCGCTGGCGTGCCGTCGTGGCGCGCCTGCGGATCGATTTCGACGCCTGGCGTTTCGAGCGCCGCGCCGGACGCCGCCTTCGCAAGGCGGCGAAGAGCCCGCAGCCGCTCTTCCCTTCGACCGCGGCGGCACCCCGGCGGTCGCGCGCGCGGAAGGCGCCGCGTCCGAGCGTGCTGGTGGTCTCGCCGTACCCGATCCATCCGGCGGTCTCGGGCGGCAGTGTGCGGATCTCCAACCTGCTGCGCGCCGTCGCCGACGACTTCGACCTTCACCTCGCGCTCTTCTCCACCACGCGCGACGACGCCGAGCAGCGCGCGGCGCTCGCCGGCTTCTGCCGTTCGGTGACCTTTCTGCGCCGCGAGGATGCGCCGCCTTCCCGGCCGTGGAGCCTGCTGCCGCGCGGCGCGGAGTACTTCGCCTTCGACGCCGCGCGCCGGCGGCTGCGCGATCTCGCCGAGACCGTCGACGCCCGCATCGTGCAGCTCGAGCACACCGAGCTCGGCCAGTTCGCCGGTCTCTTCCCGGGGCGCCGGGTGACGATGACCGAGCTCGATCTGTCGTTCGTCACCGCCGCGCGCCGGCGCGCCTTCGGCTTCGAGCAGCGCTACACCGTCGATCGCCTGCTGTGGTCGGATCCCGCCGGCTACCGCCGGCTGTTGCGCTACGAGGTGCGCTCGGCGGAGCGCTGCGACCAGGTGCACGTCATGTCCGCGGCCGATGGCGCGATCCTGGCGCGCTACCTGCGCGACGGCGCCCGGCGATTGCGGGTGATCGACAACGGGGTCGACTGCATGCGCTTCGCGCCGCCCGCCGACCCGCAGGGGAAAGCGCCGGCGCTCTACGACGTGCTCTTCGTCGGCTCCTTCGGGCACTCGCCGAATCGCGACGCCATCGAGTGGTTGCTGGCCGAGATCTGGCCGCGGCTGCGCCGGATGCGGCCCGGGGTGCGGCTGGCGATCGTCGGCGCCCACCCGCCCCCCGAGGTGACGGCGCTCGACGGACAGGACGGCGTCGAGGTCTTCGGCACGGTGCCGGACACCGCTGTCTTCTACCGTGCCGCGCGGGTCCTCCTGGCGCCGGTGCGCGCCGGATCGGGGACGCGTCTCAAGCTCCTCGAGGCGTTCGCCAGCGCGCTGCCGGTCGTCGCGACACCGCTCGCCGCCGAGGGATTGGCGGTCGCCGATGGCGAACATCTGCTTTGTGCCGATACGGCCGAGGAGCTGGCGCGAGCGACCGCGCGCGTGCTCGACGACGCCGGTCTGGCGGGCGAGGCCGGCGCTGACCGCGTCGAACGCGACCGCCGCGGGGTCTCCGCCCTGCTGGCCGCGCACGAACAGGACGCCCATGCGCTCGGCCCAGATGGCGAGTTGCTCGACCGCCGCGGCGCGGAACGTGTCGCACGCCGCGACCATGACCGTCTTCCCGCGGCCGCGCAGGTGCTTGCACAGCTTCGCGATGGTCGTCGTCTTGCCGGATCCGTTCACGCCCGCGATCAGGACGACCGTCGT
>JBGARM010000423.1:0-2914 GCA_044230215.1 Thermoanaerobaculia bacterium
CACCCCCTAGTCGCCGCTCCCCGGGGAAATTCGACAGCCCTGGCCGATTCTCGCGCAGCAGGAACGAAAAAAGGGCCGGGTGTCGCCACCCGGCCCTTCGCTCTCCTGCAGCTGAGGTACGGTCAGTTCGGCAGCAGGACGCCGTCCACCACGTGGATGACGCCGTTCGACTGCATCACATCGGCGGTCGTCACGGTCACCACGCCGCCCTTCTCGTCCTGCAGCATCACGATGCCGCCCTTGGTCATCGCGGTGAGCGTGCCGCCGGAGACCGTCTTCACCGTCGCCTTGCCCTTGCCGTCCTGGATCATCTTGACCAGGTCGGCGGCCATCACCTTGCCCGCCACCACGTGGTAGGTGAGGATCTTCGCCAGCGCAGCCTTGTTCTCGGGCTTGAGGAGGTTCTCGACCGTGCCCGCCGGGAGTTTGGCGAAGGCGGCGTTGGTCGGCGCGAAGACGGTGAACGGACCGACGCCCTTCAACGTGGTGACGAGATCGGCGGCCTTGACGGCCGCGACCAGCGTCGTGTGGTCGGCCGAGTTGACGGCGTTGTCGATGATGTCCTTGTTCGGCAACATCTCCTTGCCGCCGACCATCGGATTGCCTCCGGCGAAGGCAGCGGTGGCGAGAGCGGCAAGGCCGAGCGCGGCGACGTACTGCTTGCGGGCGTTCTTCATGGGAGTTCCCCTTTCGAGCTGTCGAGAGCGATCGCGGAGGCGACCGATCGAAGGGAACTACGCCCGGAGGCGGCGCGCGGATGGAATCGGCGCTGGCTCATCCGCTGTCCAAAGAGCTGCGTACCGGTGGTCAGGCGCCGCCATCGGCGGCCTCGGGCGCTGCGGCTTCGCTCGCTGGCACCTTCGGCGCCTCGCTGCGCGCCGGCGTGTCGGCGGTGAGCCCGCTGGCGAAGACGAGCGTCGCGAGCGCCAGGACCGAGGCGATCCAGAACGGCGCCCCGGGACCGTAGCGCTCGAAGGTGTAGCCGGCCCACATCGGCCCGACGAGCCGCGCGACGCCACCGTAGGCCTGCTGCACGCCCATGGTCGCGCCGAGCTCGTGACGCAGGGCGAAGCGCGAGACCAGCGACGACGACGCCGGGAAGAGCAACGCCGTGCCGATCGGAATCAGCATGATCGCCGCGCCGAAAGTGATCATCGTCGGCGCGAGCGCCTGCAGCGCATAGCCGGCGGCGAGCGACAGGAGCCCCACCCGCATCACGCCGGTCTCGCCGAAGCGCCGCACCGCCGGACCGAGCAGGAGGCTGCGCATGACCAGCGAGATCGAGCCGACGAAGGCGTAGATGAGACCGAACGACTTCTCGGTGATGCCGAAACGCGCCTGGAGGAAGAGCGCCAGCACGGCGTTCATCCCCATGAACGCCATCATGCCGATGGCATAGATCCAGATCAGGCGGGCGACGGGGCGGCGCGGATGGGAGAAGACCTCGAGCATCCGCTTGCCGAGCGAGTCGCGGCGTTCCTGTTTCGCCTCGGCGCGCGCCTCGGCGGTCGACGACTCGGGCAGCCAGCGGTTGACGAACAGCAGATTCAGCAGGCAGAGGGCGGTCGCCACGAGTCCTGGCACCGCCGGTCCGCCGAACGCCGCCAGCGAGCCGAGCGCCGGCCCGAGCATGACCCCCGCCGAGGTCGCCGCCGTGATCCAGCCGAGCGCCTTGGCGCGCTCCTCCGGCACGATGGCGTCGCCGACGTAGGCCTGGATGACGCCGGTGGTGCCGCCGCCGGCGCCGGCAACGAAGCGCGAGAAGAAGATCATCGCGATCAGCCAGTGCGGCGAGATCCGCGCCATCGCCCACTCCGAGCAGGCGAGCGCCAGGAGGAGGAAGGCGAACACGGCGATGCTGATGCCGAAGAAGAAGATCATCGCGATCAGCCAGTGCGGCGAGATTCGCGCCATCGCCCACTCCGAGCAGGCGAGCGCCAGGAGGAGGAAGGCGAAGACGGCGATGCTGATGCCGAGCATCAGCGTCGGCCGCCTCCCGCGCCGGTCCGAGAGCCGGCCCCAGAACGGCGAGACCAGGAGCTGCGCCAGGGCGAACGCCGAGACCATGAGGCCGATGAGGAACGGCGAGGCGCCGAGCCGCTTGGCGTAGAACGGCAGCAGCGGCAGCACCATCAGGAAGCCCATCATGTCGACGAAAACCGTCGCCATGAGCGCCCAGAGGCGGGCCAGCGAAACGCGATCGGGGGCCATTCAGCTCGCTTCTTTCTCGCGGCCCCAGAGCAGGAACGCGGCGGCGGAGAGCGCCGTCAAGAGGACTCCGTAGACCGCCGCGACGCCGGTCTCCTGCAGCCGGAGGTTGGACAGGATCTCGATCGAGATCGGGCGGGTTTCATAGGTGTAGAGGACGATCGAGACCACGAAGTCGCCGAACGCGGCGAGGAACGCGAGACTCGCTCCGGCGGCGAGCGCCGGCCGCACTCTGGGAAGAGTTACGCGCACCAGCGTGCGAAGTTTACCCGCTCCCATGGAGGCCGCAGCCTCTTCGAGCTGCGGGTCCATCTGCTCGAGGGCCGCGATCGCCGCCTGTCCCGTCGCCGGGAGCGCCCGCACCAGGTAAGTGAGCGGCAGGATCGCCATCGTGCCGACGAGCAGGAAGCGGCCGCTGGCTGGCGCGTTGACGCTCATGGTCGTCGCGAGGGCGACGGCGAAGGCGGTCGCCGGCACCGCCCAGGGGACGGCGACCAGCAGGCCGATCGGTCGCGCCCAGAAGCTCCCGCCGGGGCGCCGGTCGATCGCCCGCCGCGCCAGGGCTTCGAAGTGGGCCCGTCCCCGCGCGACGGCGGTGGCCAGCGCGCGTCCGCCGTCACCCGCGCGCCACGCGGCGTAGGCGGCGGGCAGCGAGGGGTGGAGCTGCTGGCGCAGGCCGTCGTAGTTGGCGAACCAGATGTGCAGC
>JBGARM010000424.1:0-2908 GCA_044230215.1 Thermoanaerobaculia bacterium
GGTGGGATTCCAGGGAGATGCGCTGGGCGAAAAAGGCCGGAACCGCCCCTGCGTGCGCCTGGACGAAGCGGGCGTGGCGCATTCCCAGCCAGAGCCGCAGGGCCAGGCTGGCGAAGAAGGCGGCGAGGAACAGGGCGGTGAAGATGCCCAGCGCCAGCAGGCGGTGGCTGTCCCACAGCAGCACCGTCAGGAACAGCGCCAGCATCACCGCACCGAAGCCGAGAAAGAAAAACGCCGCCGCCGCGTAGCCCAGCAGGCTGCCGAGGCGCAGCTTTTCCTCCTGGAATTCGGTGGCGAGGAGTTCCAGCCGCGTCTGCAGGAGGCCGAGCGCGCCGGCGACCAGCGCCTCATCGCCGTGGCCCGCCTGGGCCTGGGCGTGCTGCTGCGCCGCCTGGGCCGCCACGCCGACGGCGAGCTGATCGCTCGCGCCATCGGCAGCGTCGGCACCCGCGTCGTCTTCGGCAGCAGCCTGCGCGGAGGCACCGCTGGCCTGCACGGCGCCGCGCGTCTGGTCGCCGCCGGGGTGAGCGTCGCCGTGACGCCGGACGGGCCGGTCGGGCCGGCCCGCGTCGCCAAGGCGGGCGTCATCGCCCTCGCCAGTCTCACCGGTGCGCCGATCGTGCCGATGGCCTACGCCTCCCGGCCCGACCTCCACTTCGCCTCCTGGGATCGCTTCCGGGCGCCGCTGCCCTTCGCCCGCGTCTGGGGCGCCCTCGGCGAGCCGCTCCGGGTGCCCGCCGGTCTCGACGGCCCGGCCCTCGAGCCCTATCGCGCCGCGCTCGAGTCGGCCCTGGAGGCGCTCACCGACGAAGTCGATCGCCGCGCCGGTCGCTCGCGCCCCGCGCCGCTCATCTAGTCTCGCCATCGTCGCAGCAAGAGGCTGGCGCACTGGCCGCCGAAGCCGAAGGAGTTCGATAGCGCGAGATCGAAGTCCGCCGGGCGCGCGACGTGGGCGACGTAGTCGAGATCGCAGTCGGGGTCGGTCGCGTCCAGATTCAGCGTCGGGTGGAGGCGTTGCTCGCGCAGCATGCCGATGGTGGCGATCGCCTCGACCGCGCCGGCGGCGACGGTGAGGTGGCCGATCATCGACTTGGTCGACGACACCGGCGGCGGCGCGGCCGTGAAGACGCGATGGATGGCGCGTGTCTCGAGGCGGTCGTTGGCCGGCGTCGAGGTGCCGTGGGCGTTGATGTAACCCACCGCGGCGGGTTCTGCGCCGGCGTCGGCGAGCGCCCGCTGCATGGCGAGCGCGGCGCCGAGCCCGTCGGGGTGAGGGTCGGTCACGCGATAGGCGTCGCAGGCCGAGCCGAAGCCGGCGATCTCGGCGTAGATCGGCGCGCCGCGGCGCTCGGCCGTTGCGAGTGCCTCGAGTACCAGAGCGCCGGCGCCTTCACCCATGACGAAACCGTCGCGGCCGGCGGCGAACGGCCGCGACGCCCGTGCCGGGTCGTCGTTGCGGGTCGACAACACACGCAGCAGGCAGAAGGAGGCGAGGCCGAGCGGCGCCAGTTGCGAGTCGCTCGCCACCGCCACGACCGCGTCGGCAACCCCGAGGCGGATCCAGCGCGCGGCGTCGCCGATCGCCTGGGTGCCCGCTGCGCAGGCGGTATCGACCGACAGCAACGGACCTCCGAGGCCGAGCTCGTCGGAGAGCCGCGCCGCGAGATTGCCGGGGCTGCGTCGCTCGGCGGCGCGTGGGCCGAGCGCGTTGGCGAGTGCGGCGGCGAAGCGCTCCTCGTCGAAGCCACCCTCCATCGTCGACGCCGCGGCGCAGGGGGCGAAGACCTCACGGTGAGAAAACGAGCCGAGTCCCGCGGCCAGTGCCACCCCGAGACGCTCGTCCGCGAGGCGTCCGGCGCCGCGGGATCGCTTGTCGAGTCCCGCATCGGCGAGCGCGGCGCTCGCGGCGGCGAAGGCGAAGCACTCGATCCGGCTCGACGCGTTCCACAATCCGGCGGCGATTCCCGGCGGCCTTCGAGGTTCGGCGCTCTCGGCGGCGATCCGGGTCGGGAAGCCTGCGGCGTCGAAACGCCGGATCGGGCCGATCGCCGAGCGCCCGGCAGCGAGCCCGCGCCAGAGCGCCTCGACCTCGTGGCCGAGCGGCGAAACGACGCCCAGGCCGGTGACGACGACCCGCCTCTGTCCGTTCAATCCGTCGGGGCTCCGGTCACCGCCAGACGCTGTTCGAGCTGGTCGACGATGGTCTCGACCGTGAGCAGGCGCGGCAGGTCAGCGACGGCGATTCCTGCTGCGAAGCGTTCCCATGGGTAGCCGGGCTGGCGCTGCCGGACCAGCTCGACGGCCTCGGGGGTCAACCGCCCGCCTTGCACCCAACGCGGATCCGCGAGGTCGAAGCTGCCGCGCCACAGCTCCTCGTCGGTGAACTTGAGGCCGAAGGCGCTTTCGACACGAAACTGCAGGTCGAGGAAGTCGATCGACTCGGCGCCGAGGTCGTCGATCAGCGAGGCGTTCGGCGAGACATCGCCGGCGTCGCGGTCGAGCGCGTCGGCAACCAGGGCCGCGATCTGTTGGCGCAGCGCATCGCGCGTTGGTTTCATCGGTTGCTCCTTCGTCATGGTCGTCCGGGTGCGGCGAGGGCCAGCGCGGCGCACTGCCCGAGGGTGCCGGCAGCGAAGAGGAGTCCTGCCGCGGCAGGCGCGGCGACGGGGGCCGCCGCCACTTCGGCGAGCCACAGCGCGCCCTCGATCGGGCCGGCCGCGGCGAGGGAATGGCCGAGTTGGCGGCGGAGCAGGGCGCCCGTCGTCACCGCGGCGTCGCTCCCGTGCCGATCGCCGTCGCCGCCCGCGCCGAGCGCTCGGTCGACCGCGCGCCGGCGTGCGCCGGACGCGTCGCCGCCGATTGCCGCAGCCGAGCCGTAGCCGCGGATCTCGCCGAGCAAGCGGGCGCC
>JBGARM010000425.1:0-2905 GCA_044230215.1 Thermoanaerobaculia bacterium
AGCGCCGCACCGTGCGGCGATCGACGCCCAGGCGGCGGGCGATCTCGGTGCCCGGAAGTTGCCCGTGCGCCTGCAGCAGTTCGAGGACCGCGAGGATCCGGTTGGTCGGCGAGCCCACTCGGGAAGGGTATCAACAAATAGGGCAAAAAAAGTCCTCTCAGGGCTCTAACCTCGTCCTGGCCGCGGAGCTTCCTCCGCGTTCCGACGCACGAGGAGAGTCTCCATGCCAGCCGTCTCCCATCTCTGGATCTTTTTCGTTCTCGTCTTCGGCATCGTGCTGTTGCCGGGGCTCGACATGGCCTGCGTCCTCGGCTGCACGCTCGGCGGCGGGCGCCGCGCGGGTCTCGCGTCGATCGGCGGCATCGTCACCGCCGCGGTCGCTCACGTCGCGATCGGCGGCCTGGGGCTCGCCGCAATCCTCCTGGTGATGCCGGCGCTGTTCAACGCGTTGCTCGTCGTTGGGGCGGCGTATGTCGCCTGGATCGGGCTCTCGCTGCTGCGCAGCGGGGCGCTGTTCAACCACTGCGGTGCGCGGGCCGAGACAGTCGCCTTGGCGACCGCCTACCGCCGCGGCATGCTCACCAACCTGCTCAACCCGAAGGCCTACGCCTTCATGCTGGCGGTCTTCCCGCAGTTCGTGCGGCGGGAGTGGGGGCCGGTCTGGCCGCAGGCGGTGGTGCTCGGCGCGATCATCGTCGCGACGCAGTTCTCGGTCTACGGCGCAGTGGTGCTCGCCGCCTCCCGGGCACGCGGTTGGCTGGCGGCGCGCCCCCGTGCCCTTGCCGCGATCGGGCGCGGTGTCGGCGGGCTGTTGCTCGCCGTCGCCGTCTGGTCGGCGATCGAAGGCTGGAAGGGGGCCCACTGAGCGAAAGGCAACGGCAGCCAATTCCGTCCCTACTCTGAGCCGAGGGACTTGGGGCGCGGGAGCGGCCTGGACATCGGCCGAGGCATTGACGAGGAGTGTCATTAGTGGCACCATTCATCGAAGATCGCCGGTTGGATTTCCTGCGACGCCTCGAAGGAGCGCCGGCCAGCGTGACCTTCGCCGAGTTGCAGCGATTCTGCGTCGCGCTCTTCGGCGAAGGGCGGCAAGGCGGTGGAAGCCATCTGATCTTCCGCACCGGACTTCAGGAGATGCCGCTGGTGAACATCCAGCCGCGAGGAAAGATGGCGAAGCCTTACCAGTGCCGTCAGGTTGCCAGGGCGGCGAGAGCTTGGCTGGCCAGAGAAGGGAACTGAACGTGGAACTCTCCGACCGCTACTCCTACCGCGTCTTCTGGTCCGAGGAGGATGGCGAGCATGTCGCAGTCTGCGCGGAGCTTCCCGGACTCTCCTGGCTGGACAGGCGTCCGGAGCGCGCTCTGTCCGGGGTGCTGCGAGCAGCGAAGGAGGCTGTCGCCGTCCTGCGGGACAACGGCGATGCGGTTCCGGAGCCGCTCGTCGATCGGCGCTACAGCGGTACTTTCAAAGTACGGATACCGCCTGAGGTGCACCGCCGTCTGGTACTCGAGGCCGAAGAGCAGAGGGTCTCGCTCAATCGCCTCGTTTCCGCCAAGCTCGCCGTGCCGCTCGAGAATGACGCGGGTATGGACCTGCGAGAGTCCAGGAAGAAGTCCCGCGCCCGGTCTCGACCCGGGATCTGAACTCAGCGCAGCTCGCCGCCGACGGCTTCGAGTGGGGCGTGCTCGTCGGCACGGAGTGGACCGGCGACTGGGGCGGCGGCAGCTAGCCTGACGCGCTGGGCGGCGGGCGTAGGATGCCGCCATGTCCAGATTCGCTTCCACGAAGTGGCGATCGCGCCGCAACGCTGCGCCGACGCTGTTGTCTCTCCTGCTCTCGGCCGGGCCGCTCGCCGCGCACGAGCCGCACCGGCCGGCGACGTCCGTGCCGGCGAACGCTCCGGCCGCGGCCCCGATTCCGCTCCCTGCCGGCTGGAGCGAGAGCCGGCCGCCCGCCGTCGCGGGGGCGTCCGCGCCGCAACTCTTCGGCGACGGCGACGGCTTCCTCGCGACCTGGATCGAGCCGGCTTCGGCGCAGGCGCCGGGCCTCCATAGGGTGCGTGTGGCGCGCTTCGACGGGAAATTCTGGACCTCTCCCGCGACGGTGCGCGAAAGCGCGACGCTGTTCGTCAACTGGGCCGACGTCCCCGGGATCGTCCGCGCCGGCGACGGCGCGCTCTACGCCTGGTGGCTGGAGCGCTCGAGTGCCGGCGCCTACACCTACGAGGTGCGTCTCGCGCGCTCGCGCGATCAGGGCGTGACCTTCGCAGCGCTCGGCGTCCTGCATGACGACCGCTCACCGGCCGAGCACGGCTTCGTCTCGGCGGTCGTCGAAGGTCAGGGGATCCGCTTCTACTATCTCGACGGCCGTGCGACCCCCGGCGACAAGCCGATGCAGCTCCGCACGGTGCACGTCGAAGGCCCGCGCATCGCCCCCTCCGAGCTCGTCGACGCGAGCGTCTGCGACTGCTGCGCGACGGCGGCGGCCGCCCTGCCCGCTGGCGGCAGCGTCGTCGCCTACCGCGACCGGACGGCGGCCGAGATGCGCGACGTGCAGGTGGCGATCCGTCCGGCCACGGGGCCGGTCTCGACGCATGCGGTCGGCAGCGAGCCGTGGAAGATCGCCGGCTGCCCGGTCAACGGACCGGCGCTCGCCGCCAACGGTGGCCGCCTCGCGGTCGCCTGGTTCGCCGCTCCCGGCGACCGTGCGCGAGCGGGCGTCGCCCTCTCTGAAGACGGCGGCGCGAGCTGGGCGCCGTCGCTGCCGATCCCGGCCGCCGCTGGCGGCACGCCGATGGGGCAGCTCGCGCTCACCTCGTTCGGCCAGGGTTTCGCCCTCGCGTGGCTCGAGGCGATCGCCGGCGGCTCCGAGCTCCGCCTCGCGCGGCTCGACGCCAGCGGCAGGC
>JBGARM010000426.1:0-2899 GCA_044230215.1 Thermoanaerobaculia bacterium
AGGCGAGACCGATCATCACCAGCAGGCGGTTGGCGTAGTCGCCCTCCCCCGCCGCCGAGGTGATCTGACTGAGGCGCGCGAGCGCCAGGAAGGCGCAGCTCGTCACGCCCCCCGCGAGCACGGCGCCGACCACTCCGGGCGCCTCACCATAGGCGTCCGGCTTCCAGGTGTGCATCGGCGCCAGGCCGAGCTTCGTGCCGTACCCGACCAGGAGGAGGGTGAAACCGGCGCGCAGCCAGGGCCGCGAGAGGTTCGCGGCGCCGGCGAGCAGATCGGGAAACAGCAGCGAGGCGGCGCCGCCGCCGTGCAGCGCGGCGTAGGCCAGGAAGAACGAGCCGAAGAGCGCGAGAGCGATGCCGACCGAGGAGATGACCAGGTACTTCCAGGTGGCCTCGATCGAGCGCGGCGTCCGGTTGAAGTAGATCAACGGCGCGGACGCCAGCGTCGTCGCCTCCATTCCCACCCAGAGGAGGCCCAGATGCTGCGAGTACGCCACCAGGCTCATGGTGCCGAGAACGATCAGCAGACAGGAGCAGAACCGGCGGTTGGCGCGCTCGACGCGATAGCGCAGGTAGCCCACCGAATAGACCGCACAGCAGAGGAAGAGCAGGCTGAGGAGGACGAGCAGCAGCCGCCCCGGCGCATCGAGCCGCAACCACTCCGCCGAGTTGCCGGTGGCCGGCGAGGCGAGCGCCTGGACGGTCAAGGCGAAGTGCGCGAGGGCTGTCGCCGCCAGCAGGCGGGGGCGCCAGCGCCGCGACGGCGTGAAGTACACCAGCACCGCCATCGCCAGGGGAACGACTATGGGAAAAGGAACCATCCCCTATTCCTTGAGCAGCGACAGCCGTCGCGTGTCGAGCGAGGCGAACTCGCGGTTGATGTGATGGATGATGATCGAGAGCACGAAGATGCCGACGAACAGGTCGAGCAGGACGCCCACCTCGACCAGGAACGGCATCGCTTCGACCAGCAGCAGACCGAAGACGAAGATGCCGTTCTCGAGCATCAGGAAGCCGAGCACCTGGCTGATCGCCTTGCGCCGGGTCGTGATGACGATGAATCCGGCGGCGACAGTGGCGAACGAAGCCGGCACCAGGAGCGGCGCGAGTCGGGTCTCGGCGAACGGCAAGCGGCTCGCCGCCGCCACGGAGAGCACCGTCGTCAAGGCGCCGAGCAGCAGCGACGGCAGGAGGCCGAGCGACGGCTCGACCTCGCGCTTGATCGCCACCTGCCGCAGGGCCCGGAAGAGAATCACCGGGATCAACCATCCCTTGAGCAGAACGCTCGCCACGGCGAGCGCCACGACGCGATTGCTGACCTCGCCGTGTGCGGCGACCGCCAGGACGCCGAGCAGGACGCCCTGGACCGCGATGGCCCGCACCGCGGTGCCGATCCGGCTGGTGCCGAGAGCGACCAGGTTGATCAGCAGGAGGCCGGCGATGAGGGAGCTCAGCAGGGAGTACATGGCGATCACCGGTTGAGCAGCAGGAAGGCGAAGCCGCAGGAGAGGACCGCGGCGATGAGCAGCGTCGGCACGTGCAGCAGGCGGAGGCGGGCCATCACCGACTCGATGACCCCGATGGCGGCCGCCACACCGGCGAGACCGAGGAGGAAGAACAGGAATCCCGGCCACCCTCCCACCGCCGCGTTCGGCGCCAGGACGTGCAGCAGCATGGCTTCGAGGACGAACAGTTTGACCGCGGCGCCGTACTCGATGAGACCCAGCAGGGGGCCGCTGTGGTCGAGGACCATGACCTCGTGGATCATCGTCAGCTCGAGGTGGGTGTTGGGGTCGTCGACCGGGATGCGGCTGCACTCGGCGAGCAGGACGATGAGCAAGCCGGCGGCAGTCAGCAGGAGCGGCGCCGTGCGCTCGAGCCACAGCCCGCCCTCCGTCGCGCGCAGCATCTGGGTGATGCGGAGGGAACCGGAGAGTCTGGCGAGGGCCAGGAAGGCGAAGAACATCGCCGGCTCGGTCAGCCAGGCGAACCCGACCTCCCGCGCCGCACCCATGCCCTCGAACGGCGAGCCGGTGTCGAGCGCCGCCGTCGCGGTGAAGAAGCGACCGAGCGCGAAGAGATAGGTCAGGAGAACGAAGTCGCCGGCGAAGGAGATCGGTGCCGGGAAGGAGCCGAGCGGCACGAGCAGCCCGGCGAGGAGAGCCGTGGCGACGGCGATCGCCGGGGCGACCAGGAAGATCCAGGTCGTCGTCTGGCTGAGCGCGACCTCCTTGCGCGCCAGCTTCGCGAGATCGAAGTACGGCTGCCAGAGACTGGGCCCGCGCCTGCCGGCGGCGACCGCCTTGACGCGGTTCACGACCCCCAGGAGCAGCGGCGGGAAGAGCAGCAGCGCCACGAGGTGAGCCAGGGTCTCGATCACGATAGGTCCCTTCGCAGCCTGCGTACCGTCATCGGTCCACCAGCCCTCTCACCAGCCCGTCGAGCCGCAGGTTGAGCAGCAGCAGGACGAGGATGGCGACGACGATATAGACGACGTATCGCTGCAGATCGCCCTGCTGGTAGGCGCGCAGGCGCGCCGCTATCTGGCGCGCGCGTTCGACCCAGGGCTGCAGGAAGCGATCGAGGACGGTGTCCTCGACGTGCGAGTCGAAGCGGGCGGCGGCCGGAAAGAGCCGATCGATCTGCGGCAGCCGCTCGTGCGGACGCAGCGCCCAGGCGAAGCTCGAGGTGATCCAGCCGGCGAACGACGAGCCGGTGTACTGCACCCGCGGCGAGCTCGCGACGGCGGCGAAACCGCAGTCCCACGTCGGCAGCTCGGGCTGGCGAAGCCGCCCGCGCCGGCAGACCGGCACCACGGCGGCCACCAGCAGCCCGACGAGCGCCACCAGCAGGACGGCGCCGAGACTCAAGCCGGAAAACGGCACCAGCGCCGCCAACGC
>JBGARM010000427.1:0-2893 GCA_044230215.1 Thermoanaerobaculia bacterium
AGGCGCGGAGCGAGGCTGCGCGTCCAGAAACCGGCGTCGCCGCTGGCAAAAGCGATGACGTGGCGGCGCGGCGAGCCCGCCAGCAATCGCAGCGGAGCGAGCTCCTCGCCGGCGTTCGCGGCTCCCGGGACGAGCTTGTACAGCGCCGCGGGGACGGAGGACAGGTGCGCGAGGCGTGCCTGCAGGGCCTGGAGGTCGATCGGCGCGCCGTGCCAGGAGACGACGCGGCGGCTGGCGGGAATCTTCGCCAACAGGTCGGGCACCAGGTCGCGCTCGCCCTCGAGATCGACGCGATCGAAGCGCGTCCCGGCCTCGCCGATTCGCCGCAGGCGCGCGTCGCGCGAGCCTTCGAAAGCGCCGCCTTCGAAGACGCTGCGCAGAGTGTAGAGGAGCTCGCCGGGAAAGTGCGACCGCAGCCAGTCCGGGTCGAGGTCGCCGACCAGGTCGGCGCGCACTTCGAGCCAGTCGGCCGAGCCGGCGAGCGCCGCGAGACCGCTGCCGTCCGCCGCTGGCGGCTCGGTCAGCGAGGCGACGAGAATCGCTCGCTCGGCCCGCTCCGGGCGCTCCGCCCGCGCCACCTGTTCCGATCTCTCCATAAAGCAAAAACCTCCTCCCGGGTTCCCGGAAGGAGGTCAGCGGAGGAGAGGCAGGTTCTCGGCTGGTCGTCCCGGGCCCGATGGGCCGGGACAAGAAGCCCCGGCCTACCTAATGCGCGTGATGATGAGCGGAGCTGCGCCAGCAGCTGAATGCGGCGACACCGGCGCGGTCGGAGCTCGAGCGACTCATGAGGCGGTGATTCCAACACCGGCGGCAGCGCCTGTCAAGTCGGCCAGCCCGGACTCCTCATCAGATCTCGCCGCGCAACCAGGCGGCGCGTTCGATGCGGCCGACGATCCGTTCGACGCGCCGCAGGTAGACCTTGCTGGTCGCTCCCGGATGCCAGCTCGACGGCTTCGGCAGGCCGCCGGCGAGCGCCGCCGCCTCTTGCCGCGAGAGGGCTGCTGCCGGTTTGCCGAAGAAGCGCCGCGCCGCGGCCTCGGCGCCGTAGACGCCGGGCGCGAACTCCACGACGTTCAGGTAGAGCTCGAGGATCCGCCGCTTCTCGAGGTGTTTTTCGAGCGCGCGGGTGAGGAGCGCCTCCTTGACCTTGCGCAAAGGATTCCGCGACGGCGAGAGCCAGAGATTCTTCGCCAGCTGCTGCGACAGCGTCGAGGCGCCGCGCGGCATCTCGCCCTCCTCCCACGCCTCGGCGACCGCTTTCTTGAGCTCGGCGACGGCGAAGCCGTGGTGCGAGAAGAAGTCGATGTCCTCCGCCACCAGCACCGCCAGCTTGAGCTCCGGCGAGATCCGCCCGTAGGGCACCGGCTGCCACGCCACGCTCGCGGGCTTGCCCGCGCCACTGGCCCGCTCGCGATAGCGCTCGATGAAGGCGGTGCTCTTCGGCATCTCTTTCGCCAGGCGCGCGACGTCGGGCCAGGTGGCAGCTTCGTAGATGAAAAAGAAAAGGACCAGTAAAGGGAGTGCCCATGCAGCGACCTTGGCGAGTGCGCGCCATCCGCGGCGGCCGGACCGCTGGCCGGTCAGGTTCATGTCGCTGCGGCGGCGAGCGACCCGGCGAGGATCGTCACCGCACGTCCGGCAAGGATCACGCGTTCGCCTTGTCGCCGCACCCGCACTGTTCCACCGCGCGGAGATGCCTGGAATCCCACCATCTCCCCTTTACCGAGCTTTTCACCCCAATACGGAGCGAGACAGCAGTGCGCCGACCCCGTGACCGGGTCTTCAGGGACGCCCACGCCCGGAGCGAAGAAGCGCGAAACGAAGTCGAATCCGCTGCCGGCGTCGGCCGCCGCGGTGACGATGACGCCGCGCACCGGAAGCTTGCCGAGAGCGGCGAAGTCGGGCGCCAGGTCGCGCACCTGCTGCGCGGAGGCGACTTCGACGACGTAGTCGTAGGCGTTCTTGCCGAAGTAGACCGGTTTCACTCCAAGTGCGGCGAAGAGCTCCGGCAGCTGGACGTGCGGGCTCTCGCGGCGCGCCGGGAAATCGAGCTCGATCCAGCCGTCGGCGACGCGCTGTGCCGTGAGGCGTCCGGAAAGGGTGTCGAAGAGCGCCGGAGCGTCGGGCGCCAGGCGCCCGGTCTCCCACAGCACGTGGGCCGAGGCGAGGGTGGCGTGGCCGCAGAGCGCGACCTCGGCTTTCGGCGTGAACCAGCGCAGGCTCCAGGCATCGCCCTGCTGGCGGAGGAAGGCGGTCTCCGAGAGATTCATCTCGCCCGCAAGAGTCTGCATCCAGGCTGCCTCGCGCTCGCGGTCGAGCAGGCAGACCGCTGCGGGATTGCCGGCGAACGGGCGCTCGGTGAAGGCGTCGACGGTATAGATCGGCAGGGACATGGCTCGTCGCTCCTCAGTTGTGGGCGATCACCTTGCCGGCGATGTACTGGCCGATCGCGAGCGAGGCGGTGGCGGCCGGCGACGGCGCGTTGAGCACGTGCAGCTGGTTCGAGTCTTCGGCGAAGGCGAAATCGTCCAGGAGCTTGCCCGTGCGGTCCATCGCCTGCGCCCGCACGCCGCAGCCGGCCGGCCGGACGTCGGCGGCGGCGATCGTCGGCACGAGCTTCTGCAGCGAGCGCACGAAGAGGCCGCGGCTCCAGGCTCGCCGGTACTCGGCGAAGCCGATACCGGCGTAGTGCGGCGCCATGCGCCAGAAACCGGGGAAGGCGAGCATCGAGGCCGTGTCCCGGAGCGAGAAGCTCGAGCGCGAATAGCCTTCGCGCTTCCAGGCGAGCACGGCGTTGGGTCCGGCCTCGATCGCGCCGTCGACCCGACGGGTGAAGTGCACGCCGAGAAACGGCAGATCGGGATCGGGCACCGGGTAGATGAGGTGGCGCACC
>JBGARM010000428.1:0-2893 GCA_044230215.1 Thermoanaerobaculia bacterium
AATCTGGTAGGGCGTCGCGCGCTCGACCAGCACCGGTTGCCAGCCGGGATGCGGCATCGACTTAAAACCGGCCGTGGCGGCGACGAGCAGCGCCGCGCTGGCGGCCCACGAGCGCCCCGCCGCGAGGGCCGCCGCGAAGCCGGTGACGACGACGAGCAGCGCGAGAATCGAGTCGAGCCCCAACGCCGGAATGAGCACGAAGGTCGCCAGCAGGGTGCCGATGAGGCTGCCGGCGGTGGACAACGCGAAGAGCCCGCCCGAGACGTTGCCGAGCCGCTGGCGGTCGATGCCGGCGAGGCGCACCGCGAATGGCGAAACCGTGGCGAGGAGCAGCGTCGCCGGACCGAACAGCACCGCCGCAGCGAGCAGGGTGCCGGACGGGCGACCGCCGGTCGCCGCCCCGAGCGCCGCCACCGCCTGCCGGCCGTAGATCGCCGTCGCCCACTGACAGAGCGCGGCGAGGAGCAGCAACCGCCCGAGCCCCGCGAGCTCCGGCCGACGGTCGGCGTAGGCCCCGCCGACGACGTAGCCGACCGACATCGCCGCCAGGAAGACGCCGATGATCGAGCCCCAGACATAGACGCTGTTGCCGAAGGCCGGCGCCAGCAGCCGACTGGAAACGATCTCGAGAGCCATCAGGACGGCGGCAGGCAGAACGACCACCGCGAAGAAGCGCACGCGATAGCCCGCGCCGTCCCCCAACTCTCAGTTCCTCCCGGAGTAGAAGAGCCGGATGGCTTCGCTGGCGCGCAGCACTTCGCTCTCCTCGAGCTCCGGGAACATCGGCAGGCAGAGAACCTCCCTGCCCGCCTGCTCGGCGTGCGGCAACGACGGCGGCTCGGGCAGCAGCTCGGCCATCGCCTTCTGTTGATGGAGCGCCGACGGATAGTGCACCGCCGAACCGACCCCCTGGCCCTTGAGGTACTCCTGCAGGGCGTCGCGATGCGCCGTGGCGACGGTCATCTGATGGTAGACGACCTCGTCCGCCGGATCGTCCGGCGGAAAGCGCAGATCGCCAACCCCGGCGAGCGACTCCTGATAGAGCGCCGCGAGTTTCCGCCGGTGTGCGTTGTCGCCGTCGAGGAGCGGCAGCTTGCAGTTGAGCACCGCCGCCTGCAGGCTGTCGAGACGGCTGTTGGTGCCGATCTCGATGTGCGTGTAGCGCTCGCTCTGGCCGTGGTTCGCCAGCCGGTAGACCCGCTTCATGAGCTCCTCGTCCATCCCCGAGATCGCCCCGCCGTCGCCGTAGCAGCCGAGGTTCTTGGTCGGATAGAAGCTCCACGCCGCGAGATCGCCGAGCGTGCCGACACGCTTGCCGCGTCGCTTGGCGCCGTGCGACTGCGCCGAGTCCTCGACCAGGAACCAGCCGCGGCGCCGGCAGATGGCCGAGATGCTCTCGGCGTCGAACGGCCGGCCGTAAAGGTGCACGCCGATGACGCCGGCGGTCCTGGCGGTGGCATGGCGCTCGAGCTCCGCCGGATCGAGGTTGTAGGTCGCCGGGTCGATGTCGCAGAAGACCGGCACGCCGCCGGCGAGCACCACCGCTTCGGCGGTGGCGAAGAAGCTGAACGCCGGCACCAGGACCTCGGCTCCGGGCGCGAGGCGCAGGGCGCGCAAGGCGATCACCAGCGCGTCGGTGCCGTTGGCGACCCCGACGACCGCCTTGGCGCCGAGGAAGCCGGTGAAGGCGCACTCGAGCTCCTTGACCTCCGGGCCCTGGATGAACGAGTTGGTGTCGAGGATCTTGTTCCAGCGCTCGCGGAGGGCTGCGTCGATGCGCTTGCGGGCGCGCGTCAGGTCGAGAATCGGGATCGTGGTCACCGGGACTCCGTGGGAAGAGGGAGAGCCGTGTCCTCCGCCCCCGCGACGAGCGGCCGGCGGGTCCACGGCGTGTCGTAGAGCACCATCATCTCACCGCCCATGGTGATATTGCCCGGGAGCTCGATCACGCGCAGCGGGTGGAAGCTCTCGGGGTGCCGCGCGGGGTAGGCGAACCAGCTGGGGAAGACGATGATGAAGTCGGGTCGGCGTTCCTCGAGCAGTCCCGCCAGCACCTCGACGTAACCGATGCCCCGGGCGGCCGCCTCGTAGCGCCGGCGGGTGACTTCCGGGGTCATCAGGCCGACGAGGTCGAGGACCGGATTCGGCAGCAGATACCTGAAGGCGCCGACGTCCATGACCGCCAGCAGAGCGTCGGGGGGCAGGCGGGTTTCGAGCCAGCGTGCCAGCGCGACATTGCTCTCGCGCACGTCGGTGCACGAATGCAGGTAGCGCTTCATCCCGCTGGCGAGACCGAAGAGCGCCGGCGCCGCGAGCAGCAGAAGGAGGAACGCTCCGACCGGAAGCTTCGGCCCGCGGGCCCCCAACGCGACCGAGCGCAGCCGGGCGAAGGGCAGGGGCGCGAGCGCGAGCGAACCGAGCAGCACGACGCAGGGGATCAGCGGAAAGAAGTAGCGCCCGAAATTGCCGACCGCAACCTCCTTGCCCGACGACAGCATCGCCGCGGCGAGCGGCAGGGCGAGCGTCCAGAGGGCGAGCAGCAGGCCGCGATCGCGCGCTCCGCCGAGCCGGCGCAGCGACTCGACGACGCCGCCCAGGGCGAGGAGGGTCATCCACGGCTGGGAGGCAAGGAGAATTCCGCCGACCGCCGCGAGCAGCCGGGGGTCGGGGAAGAAGAGCGGCGGGCCGGAGGTCTTCGCGGCGGCGGTGGTCGGGAGCCAGGAGCCCGACATCTGATGGAACGACATCCCGACCGGGGCGAGTACCAGCAGGGCGAGGAGCAGCCCGGTAGCGACCGCCGTAAACGTCGCCCGGCTCGGCAGCGCCAGGCGGAGAGCCGGCTCCGTCGGGGTCCGCGGCAACGGGCAGAGGAACCGGTCCAGCGCCGCGAGGA
>JBGARM010000429.1:0-2882 GCA_044230215.1 Thermoanaerobaculia bacterium
GTGGAATCTACTGCGATTCTGCGCCGGCGGCGAGGCGCTCGACGACGATCAGGGTCAGATCGTCGGCCAGCGGTTCTCCGCCGACGTGGGTCTCGAAGGCGGCCAGTATCTGCTCGTGCGCCGCCCGCGCCGTTGCGGCGCGCCCCAGGGCGGCGCGCAGGCGCTCGAAGCCGAACGCCAGGCCGCCGCGGTCGACGCCTTCGAAGAGGCCATCGGAAAACAGCAGCAGGAGATCGCCGGGCTCGAGGCGGAGCCGGCCGGTGGCCGGTCTCACCGTCTCGCGCATGCCGAGCGGGAAGGAGCCGAGGGCCGGCTCCTCGATGGCGCCCGAAGCGCGGCGCAGGAGCGGGAAGGGGTGCCCGGCGCAGACGTATTCGATCTCGCCGCTCGCCGGATCGAGCAGGGCGTAGAACAGGGTCAGGAACGAGCGCCGGTCGCCGGTGCGCCAGATCGCGCGATGCAGCAGGGTCGAGACCGCGACCGGCGAGGGGTCGAGCTCGAGCGCGATGTGCAGGGTCGCGTCGGCGATCGCCATGAGCAGCCCCGCCGCCATGCCGTGACCGCTGGCGTCGGCGGCGACGATCGCCAGGCGGCCGTCGGCGAGGCGATGAAACTGGTAGTAGTCGCCGCCGATGTCGTTGGCGGTGCGCGAGGAGTGCGCAAAGGCGTAGCCCGGCAGGTCGGGGCTCGTCTTGGGCAGCAGATCGCGCTGCAGCTGGCGCGCGATCTGGATTTCGTCGCGCACCAGGACGCGATCGACCATCTCGAAGGCGAGCAGCAGGAGGAGGGCGATGATGGCGATCAGGAAAAAGAACGGCGAGCCGCCGAGATTCTGGCGGTGCTCGCCTTCCATCCAGGTGAGCTGCGGGTCGACGATCCCGGCTCCGGCAGCGAGGATCGCAATGCCGAACAGCAGCCGGCGGCGCGGCGAGAGCTTCTCCGAAAGGCTCAGGAAGAGGAGCTTGGCGGCGAGAAAGTAGCGCTTCAGCCCGGTGACGTTCTCGACCTGCGCTTCGCGGTCGCGCATCAGGACGGAGTAGGCACCCCGGGCATCGCGATCGAAGAGCCGGCGCAACTCCTCTCCCGAGAGCCCCTGGGTGTAGTCGACGATGAAATCGCCGGTGCGCTCGAAGAGCGACGGGCGCTTCGCCTGCTGCTGCTTTCGCCTCACAGTTTCATCTTACGTCCGGCGGGCGCAGGAGTTGCCAGACGGCGACGGAACACGCCGGAGATCGGCCGGGATCGAACCCCGGTGGTCCGGTAAGCTTGCGGTCTACGGAAGGGAGCACCATGTTTCGACGCACTCTCTCGCTCGCCGGCCTGCTTCTCACCGGCGGCTCTTTGCCCGCATCGGCCGGCCTGACGTCGCTCGAGCTGCTCGGCCAGACGGCAATTCCCGCCCCGACCAGGATCGACGGAGTCCCGCTGGGCGGGCTCTCCGGGCTGACCTTCGACCCGCGCTCGGGGCGCTACCTGGCGCTTTCCGACGATCGCAGCGAAGAAGGGCCGGCGCGCTTCTATCGTCTGGCGATCGACCTCCCCGGCGCTGGATCCGCCTCGACGGCTCCCATCGCCCCGACGGTCGCCGTCGAGGCGGCAGTGACGCTGGTCGGTCCCGGCGGCGCTCCCTTCGTCCGGCGCAGCCTCGATCCGGAGGGCATCGCCATCGCCGGGCTCGGCGGGCACGCCCAGGAGCGGATCTATGTCTCTTCGGAGGGCGAAGCGAAGATCGGACTGGCGCCGTTCGTCGATGAGTTCGACCTCGCAGGCCGCTTCGTGCGCGAGCTGCCGCTGCCGGCGCGCTACCGGCCGGCGGTGGGGGCCGCCGTCGGGGTGCGCAACAATCTCGGCTTCGAGGCGCTCTGCCTGACCCCCGACGGACGCTACCTCCTGGCCGGCACCGAGAACGGCCTCGCCCAGGAGAGTCCGGCAGCAGCCCCGGGCGTTTCCAGCCGGACGCGCCTGCTGCGCTGGGACCTCGAGCGGGGCGGAGCGCCGGAGGAGTTCCTCTACGTCGTCGAGGCGGTCAGCCGGACGCCCCCGTCGCCCGCGGACGTGATCGTCAACGGCCTGGTCGAGGCGATCGCGCTCGACCGCGACGACCTCCTGACGCTCGAGCGGCAGTGGGTGCCGGGAGTCGGCATCGAGATGAAGCTCTTCGCGGTCTCGCTCGCCGGCGTGCCGAACGTCGCCGACATCGATCCGCCGGCGACCGAGGCCCTGCCGGCGGCGAAGAAGACGCTGCTGCTCAACTTCGCCGATCTCGGACTGCCGCTCGACAACTTCGAGGGCATGACGTTCGGCCCGCCGCTTGCCGACGGCCGGCGGCCGCTCTTCATCGTCAGCGACGACAACTTCAATCCCGATCTGCAGAAGACTCTCGTGCTCGCTTTCGCGGTCGGCTTCGAGCCGCTCGCGATCGGCGCGCTGCAGGGGGCCGGGCACCGCTCGCCGCTCGCCGGCAGGTGGGTCGCGGGGGTCGAGGGCGTGGTCACGGCGACCGAGGACAGCGCGCGCGCCAAAGGCTTCTGGATGGAGAGCTCGACGCCAGACGCCGATCCGGCGACCTCCGAGGGGATCTACGTCGCCTGGGAGGGGGCCTACACGCTCCATCCGGGGGAGCGGGTGCGGGTCGGTGGCCGCGTCGAAGAGGTCGCCAATCCAGCCTCCGCCCTGCCGGTGACGACGCTGCGGGAGGTGGCCCTCGAACCGCTGACGCCACAGGCCGGAGAGTCCCTGCCGGCGCCGGTCCGCCTGGTCTCCGACCGGCGAATCCCGCTGCAGGTAGACGACGACGGCCTGACGCAGTTCGAGCCCGGAAGCTACGCCATCGACTTCTGGGAGAGTCTCGAAGGCATGCGGGTGGTCGTGCCGCCGGGCAC
>JBGARM010000042.1:0-13450 GCA_044230215.1 Thermoanaerobaculia bacterium
CGCCGTACGTCGTGTTCCACGACGCGACGCTGCGCGAAATGGCGCTCCTCCGACCGACCACCCTCGCCCACCTCGCCCAGCTCCCCGGCATCGGCGAGAAGAAGCTCGAACGCTACGGCCCGCGCTTTCTCGAGCTCCTGCGCAGCGCCTCCGAAACGACCTAGTGGTTACGTCCCCTCGGCGTCGCGCAACTCCGGCGAGAGGTGGGAGCGGTCGCAGTACAGGGTGAGCTGGGCGGTCTTCGGCGTGAGGTCGAACTTCGTCACGGCGGCGACCGGCTGGGCGAGGCGTTCGCGGAAGAGGCGGACGTCGAGGCCGAGGAGGGCGCAGGTGATGATCCGCAGCGTCGCCTTGTGCGAGACGACGAGGACGTTGCCCTCGGCGTGCCGGGTGCGGATCTGCTCGACGACGCGCATCGCCCGCGCCGCCACCGCGAAGGCGGTCTCACCGCCCGGCGTGCCGCGGCTCGCGACGTCGGCGGCCCAGTAGGCGAAGGCCTCCGGCCAGCGCTCGCGCGCCTCGTCGAGCTTCAGCCCTTCCCAGTCGCCGTAGGCGATCTCCGCCAGGCCCTCCTCGACGGTGGCTGGAACGCCGGTGAGTCGGCAGAGCGGTTGCGCCGTCTGCTGCGCCCGCAGCCGCGGGCTGACGTAGATCGCCTGCCACCTCAATCCGGCGTAGACACGCGCGAACGCCTCGGCCATCGCCTCGCCGACCGCCGTCAACGGCGGGTCGGAGCTGCCGGTGAACCGGTTCTCCCGGCTCGCGGCGGTCTGTCCGTGGCGGACCAGGTAGAGCTGCATCGCCCCTCCACTCTATGCGTTCGGCCGCCGCCGGCGGCGGGTGGAGCTCCTCCCCCGCGCAGGCCGGGAAGCGCTATCGTGCGCGCTGCGATGATCCATCGCTTCGGCGGCTTCGAGCTCGACGAAGAGCGCTTCGAGCTGCGGCGGGAGGGCGTGCCGGTTCGGCTCGAGCCGCGGGCGCTCGAGCTGCTGCTTCACCTCGCGCGCCGGCCCGGTCACGTGGTCTCGAAGGAAGAGCTCGTCCGGGAGGTCTGGCACGGCAAGTTCGTCAGCGACTCGGCGGTGACCTACGCCGTCGCCGAAGCGCGGCGGGCGCTCTCCCGGGGCGGCGGCGCGGCGATCGAAAATGTTCACGGGCGCGGCTATCGCTTCGTCGCCGAAGCGGCCGCGCTCGAGCCGACGGCGGCCGGCGACGTCGGCGTAAGGGAGCCAGCGCCGCAGGTGTCCGCCGCGATCCCGCCCCCCGTCTCCCCGTCCGCCGAGTCCGGAGTGCCGCTTCCCCCGGCGCGGCATCTGCGGCCGGCACTCCTCGCTCTCGCTCTCCTGCTCCTTGCGGGATTCGCCGCCTTGCGCTTCGCGCGCTCCGCCGCGCGCGGCGCGTCGGAATCCGCCTCTGTCCCGGCGCTCGCCTCCATCGTTCTCGCCCCGCCGGAGATCCCCGAAGGCGACGCCGACCTTCACCTGCTCGGCGTCTCGCTGCTCGACGCGCTGCGCGCCCGGCTGACCCGGGTCGCTGGACTCCGCGTCCTCGCCGAGCCCGATCCGCTGCGCGCCGCCGGCGCCAGCAGCCTGACGCTCTCCCTGGCGCGCGATCCGCGCAACGACCGCGGCCAACTGCGGGTCTTCCTCGACGATCCCGCCGGCGGCAGGCGCCCACCCGGGCGCTTCCCGATCGGCCGCTACGACGTCGCCTTCCTCACCGCGACGCGCGACCTCGAGCGCTTCAACGCCGTGCGCGAGGAGATCGCCCGCCGCCTGGTCGAGATCCTCCTGCCGGCGGTGCAGCTCTCGCCGGTCAGGCCGGGCCTCGTGCCGCGCGACCCGGAGGCCTACCGTCTCTATCTCGTCGCCCAGGACCGGATCGCCGCCACCAGCTGCGACAACGAGAGCTTCGTCGAGATGCTGCACGCCTCGCTCGACCGCGACGAGAGCTTCGCCCCCGCCTGGGAAGCGCTCGGCTGGGAGGAGTACGGACTCGTCGCCTTCTGCGGCGGCGACAAGCGCCACTACGCGACGGCACTCGCCGCGGCCGAGCGCGCGCTCGCTCTGGTGCCCGACTCGGCGTCCGCCGTTCTGCTGAAGATGTCGGTGCTGAACGAGAACGACCGCTGGGTCGAGGCCTGGAGCACCGTCGAGAGTGCAGCCAGCACGGGGCTCGCGCCCGGAGTCGCCGCCTATGCGCGCTCCTATCTCCTCGACTACGTCGGTGAGATCGCGCGCGCGCGGTCGGATCTCGAGGCGAGCGTGGCCGCCGATCCGCTCTTCCTCACATCGCAGGGTTGGGCCCCGAACGCGCTCCTTTACGCCCGCGAAGAGGAGCGCTACCTGGCGCTCCTGCCCGCGGCCACCTCGCCGTTCATGCGCTTCCTGCGCGGCGTCGCGCTCGCCCGCCTCGGCCGGCCGGCGGAAGCGCAAGAGGTCCTGCGGCCGGCCTTCGCCGCGAATCCGGGAGACGTGTACGCGCGCATGGCGGAAGCTCTGCTGCTCGCGCTGGAGGGCGATCGCGAGGGCTCGCTGACGATCCTCCGCGCCCTCGACGAACAGCGCCGGCGACTGGGCAGCACCGACGGCGAAACCACCTTCTGGCTCGCCGAGCTCTACGCCCGCGTCGGCGACGCCGCGCGCGCGCTCGATACGCTCGAGCTCGCGGCGAGCCAGGGTTTTCTCTGCGCGGCCTGCGTCGACGGCGCGGCGGAATTGGCCGGCCTCGAGCGCTCTCCCCGCTTCGCAGATCTGCAGGGGAGGATCCGCCAGCAGGCGAGCGCGAGGCTGCGGCAGGCCGGGCTCGGCTCTTAGGGCACGCCTCCATCCCTGCGGGCCCCGTCCCGGCGATCTCCTCACGACTTCCTCAGGAGGTCCTCAAGACCGCGCCGACCACGACCTGGCAGGCTCCCGGGAATGCGGCCCCTTCCCTGGACAGGCGCTCTGTTGGCCATGCTCTTCGTCAGCCCACCTCACCAAGGCCGGGAGTCTCCGGGCCCCTCCGCTCGGTCTGCGGCCCCGATCCGAGAGCTCGACGTCGCCGTCGAGTGGATAGGCGCGCAAGAGCCGGCGACGGAAAACGGCGTCTTCCGGGGCGGCTACCGAGTCTCGAATCGTGGCGGCGCCGAGAGCGGACCGCTACAGCTGCGGGTCCGCACTCCCCTCGGCCTGGTCACCCTGCGCAAGCTGACGACGAGCCTTTCCGCCGGCGAGACCTTGGCCGGGACAGTCGACGTCCAGGTCGTTCCCGGTCTCTCCGAGCTCTGCATCGACGTCTGCGCCTTCGACGGGGAGCGGATGCTCCCTGACGCCGATCCCTCGAACAATCGCGTCTGCCGGCGGCTCCCCGACCGACCCGGCGACGCTCGATCCTCTCCCGCCAGCCGCCGTCCGGAGGACGTTCCATGAACCGCATCGCCGCTGTGCTCTTCGTCTCGATCCTCGCCGCCGCTCCCGGAGACGCCGTCGAGCTCATCGTCAACACCAACGCCTACGCCGACGTCTACGACGGTTCGCTCAGCCTCGAGGAGGCCGTGAGCCTCGCCGCGGGCGAGGCGAGATTCTGCTGGTCGGCCGCCGAGGCATCGCAGACCGACTCGGACTGGTTCCTCTGGGGGCCCGACTGCTACCGGCCGCTGATCCCCTTCGGCTACTCGACGAACGACAGGATCATCTTCGACGACAGCGTCGCCTCGGTCCAGATCACGCAGAGCAACCTGGTCCTGCGTTGCGGCGACGCCCTCGACGGCATTCGCACCTCCCCGCTGCCGAATGTCCGGCTCGACTTCCAGGGCCACACCGGTGTCGACGTGCGCTGCAGCGATCTCGGCCGCCCGGACGTCCAGGTCCGCAACCTGACGCTCGACCACGCCGCCAGCTCCGGCATCTTCGGACCGGGGACGCGGGGCCTCACGATCGATGGCGTCGAGTCCTCCGACAACCAGGGCGACGGCGTGGCGCTGGTTTTCGAGCCCACCGGCCCGATCAACCCGCGGCGCATCCAGGTGAGCAACTCGGTCTTCGTCCGCAACACCGGCTTCGGGATCCGGATCGAGGCGGTGACCGGCGGCGACGATCCGGCCGACCACGAAGTCACCATCGTCAACAACCTGGTCGGCCTCGAGTCGCTCAACGACGGTGCCGCCAACGGCAATTCCGCGGGCGGCATCCGGGTCGTGAACTCCCGCCGGGCCAAGGTCGGCGGGACGATCTCCAACCAGCGCAACGTCATCTCCGGCAACAGCGGCAACGGGCTCGAGCTCAGTGGCCCCGGGCTCACTGAGGCGCAGGTGTTCAACAACTGGATCGGCATCCGGGGCGCATCCGGCAACACCGCGCGCGGCAACGGCGGCAAGGGGATCCGGCTCTTCGGCGGCGCCTCGGCAAACAAGATCGGCCAGGACTCGACCTCCGGCAATGTCGTCTCGGGCAACGGCAATGACGGCATTACGATTGACGGCTCCGGCACCGACGGCAATCTCGTCGTCGGCAACACCGTCGGCCTGAACGTCGCCCGGACCGCCGCGCTGCCCAATGGCGCGAGCGGCGTCGCGCTCCTCGGCGGGGCGAAGTCGAACATCGTCGGGCAGCAGACGGCGAAGAACGTGATCTCGGGCAACGCCAATCGCGGCGTCTTCGTCGCCGATCCCGGGACCGACTCGAACGAAGTGCGCTACAACTGGATCGGGACCGTTTCGAGCATTCAGTCGATCGCCAACGGCGGCGGTGGCGTGCTGGTGACCGCCGGCACCCACAACGCTCGCATCGGGCCCGGCAACGTCATCTCGGGCAACAACGGGAACGGCATCGAGATCGCCGGTTCGGGCACGCTCGCCACTCTCGTCGACGGCAACACGATCGGCCTCAATCCGGCCGGCACCGTCCAGCTGCCCAACACCTCCCACGGCGTCCTGGTGCATCTCGATGCCGACAGCTCGGAGGTGAGCGGCAACACGATCGCGCGCAATCTCGGCGACTGCATCCAGCTCGCCGACTCCGGCACCAACGGGAGCCAGGTCCTGGGCAACTGGCTCACGAACTGCCTGGGCGACGGACTCTCCATCCAGGGTGCGGGAGCCACCGCCGTCGGCGGCCTTGCCGACGGCACCCAGCCGAACAACATCTACGACAACGGCGGCGCTGCGGTGCGGGTCGCCGCCGGCGCCGGCAACCGGATCCGCGGCAACGGCATGGGCGGGAACGCCTTCGAAATCGCCCACGGCCCGGCGGTCCCCGCGCCGGGCATCGCCCCCAACGACGCGCTCGACGCCGACTCCGGCGGCAACCTGCAGCAGAACTCGCCGGTCCTCCTGCGCGCCATCACCAGCCCCACCGCCTGGCTCGGCGCCGCCACCCTGTACAGCGCGCCCAACACCACTTTCCAGGTCGACTACTACGGCGGCGGCTGCGGCGCCGACGGCCGCGGCGAACCGGCTTACTACCTCGGCACGGCGAGCTTCACCACCAACGGCCAGGGGTTCGCCGACGTGAGCTACCTCGGTGGCGTCCACGTCACGCAGTCGCATCTCATGGCGACGGCGACCGATCCGGCGGGAAACACCTCGCAGCTTTCGGTCTGTCGCGCCTTCAACGAGGCAGCGAACCTCGTCTTCGACGACGGCTTCGAGAGCGGCTTCGTGGACGGCTGGAGTAGTTGGGCGCGTCCGCAGTACCCCTGACCGAATACGAAAATCGGCCGCGACGCAGACACTCGCGACGTGAACTTTCGCGTCGCGAGTGTTCGCATTTCGAAAAAAACTTTCACGAAATGCTTGCATCTCGCGCGAAAATGTTGACAATGAAGAACAAATCAACGCTCTTCCGGATCCTCTTTCCGTTTTCGTCTCTCACGAGAGAGCGGGACGTACAACCCGGGGACCGGAAGAGAGCGATCGCGAGATCGCCTAACCGAGGGAGGTAACGAATGGCAGCGAAGAAAAAGGCCGCGAAGAAGAAGGCGACGAAGAAGCCGGTAGCGAAGAAGAAGGCGGCGAAGAAGGCCACCAAGAAGCCGGCAGCCAAGAAGCCCGCCAAGAAGGCCACCAAGAAGGCCACGAAGAAGGCGACCAAGAAGGCCGCCAAGAAGGCCACCAAGAAGCCCGCCGCGAAGAAGAAGGCTGCCAAGAAGGCGACCAAGAAGCCCGCCGCCAAGAAGGCCGCCCCCAAGAAGAAGGCCGCTCCGAAGAAGAAGGTAGCGAAGATGGCGCCGCCGGCTCCCATGCCTGCGATGCCGTCGCCGATGATGTAAGCCGGCTTTTCGGCTTTCCGCTTCGAGCGGCCCTGGCGAGCGAAGGCAGTCTTCGAAGCCAGGGCCGTGCTGTCTCGAGGGTCTTTCTCTTCCTACCAGCCCCCGCCACCACCACCGCCCGAGCTGCCGCCCCCACCGCTGCTGCCGCCACCGCTCGAGCTCGGCGCCGAAACTCCCGAAGACATCGCCGTCGCCGCCATCGCCCAGGTCGCCGAAGCACCGCCGCCGCCGAACGCGCCGCCGCCGCCGCTCCAACCGCCCGACCCGCCGCTGCCACTACTGCCGCCTCCTCCCGCCATCGACGTGAAGCTGCCGCCGCTCGCCTGCGCCAGCGCACCGAAGCGGCGGAACCAGCGCTCCATCTTCGGCGCCAGGCCGAAGGCGAGGAGATAGGGAAACCAGCGGTCGTCGAGCTGCGGCTGAGGCTTCGCGAGCTCGGCTTCGAGATGCTCGCGCGCCGCGGCAAGCTCACGCCCGCGGACCAGGCTCTCGGCGCTCTCGCGCGTCGCCAGGACGTTGGCGTGGGAGCGCACGATGCCGAGGGCGAAGAGCAGTCCGCCGAGGAGCAGCCCGACGCTCGCCGCAGGCAGAGCGGAGAAAACCCACAGCACTCCGGTGATCGCAGCCTCGGCTAGCAGCAGGCCGAAGTAAGGCCCCCCCAACCGGCCGACGCGGCCTTGGCCGATGAACGCGCCGACCCATCCGGGAATCGATACCAGCAGCAGCGCGATCGCGAGACCGATGCACAGCGGCACGGCCCCCGGCGCGGCGCCGCGCAGCAGGCCGCTCGCGGTGCCGAGCGCGACCAGCGCCAGGGTCGCGATCCCGGCGAGGACCAGCAGCGCCGTCGGCTTCCAGGCCGGTTTTGGACTGCCTTCGGCGAAGCCGCGCACGCGCTTCAGCCGGGCTTCGACGCCGGCGCGGATCTTCGCCGCCGGATCGAAGCCGGTGCTGCGGTAGCGCTTGCGAATCGACTCGGTATCGGTGACGCGCGCGCCGCCGAACAGACCGTCGATCAGCTTTCCCTCGTAGTCGGTCAGGCTCGCGCGGTCGGCGAGCAGCTCGAGGCAGAGATTCTCGCTGCGGAAGAACCGCCCCGAGACCTTTACCTCGCTCTTGAGCTTCCCCTCCTGCGTCAGCCGGGCGAGGGTCGCCGCCACTTCGGCGCTGCCGACGGTGCGATCCCAGAGCGCGCCGACGACCTCCGGCGGCAGCGAGAAGACCTTCTCTTCGAGCCAGGCGGCATCGATCGTTGGCCGCTCGGCGGCGGCGAAGCGCCCGAGGGCGCGGTCACGCCGCCGCGTCGCGCCGAGAAAGAGCTGCGCGCCGACGACGAACGCCGCCAGGACGGCGAGGCGCAGTCCGAGCGCAAGCTGCGGCGGCGATGCGTTCGCCGGCGGAGCGGCGCCCTCGTAGGCGAAGTCGGTCGTCAGCACGAACCCTTCGCCCGGCGCGAGCGGCCCCAACTCCCACGACACCGGCAGGCCGCTCGCCGAGCGCCACTCGGGCGCCAGAGCGAGGCGAACGACGAGCCGCTCGATGACGCCGTCGCGATCGGTGAAGGCGAACTGGTGGTCGAGCCGATAGGCGCGCTCGCCGATCTTCCGTAGCGCACCGGTGATGCGGTAGTCGAGCCGGTAGTCGAGCTCGGTGGCGTCGAAGGGCGGATCGGTGGGCCGGCGGCTGCGCCAACGCAGCGTATCGCCGGCTGCCCAGTCGTAGCGATCGACCTCGTCGAGGTCGCCGCGGACGAGCTCCGCGCCGGCGGTGCTTCCCGGTTCGAGCCGCACCAGCCGGTCGAGCGTCAGGCGCTGCCCGCTGCCGAGCCGGAACTTGCGCTCACCGCCGTTCCATTCGCCGGTGAAGACCATGCGCTGAATCTCGGAGATGGCGAGCGTGCCGTCGGACTCGAGGCGTGCCTCGACCTCGAGCGCGCGCCAGTGGAGCTCCTTCGCCGACGCGCCGGCGGCGAGGGCGAGCAGGGCAGTTGCGGCGGCGAAGCGGATGCATCTGCGGCGGCTGGCCATCGGGTCCTCCGGCATGTGCCTGGGCGGCGGTCTGGGATCTGTTTTCATATACTACGTGGCGTCCGCTTTTCGACCCCTCCCGTCTGCAAGGAGACGCCCGTGAACCGACCCTCCGCCCTCTTCGCTGCCGCGCTGCTGCTCGCCTCGACCGCCACCGCATTCGCCGCCGACAAGCCCAAGGCGCCGTTCGAAGTCGTCGTCGCGACCCCCGAAGGCGCGCCCGTCGCCGACGCCGACGTGGCGATCTCGAGCGCCTCCACCGTCGCCCCCTACTCGTTCAACGCCAAGACCGACGCGGCCGGCAAGTGCAACGGCCAGTTCGTCGAGTTCAAGGGGCTCTACTCCTTCAAGGTGTCCAAGGAGGGCTTCAAGGAGTTCACCAAGGACATCGACCTCGACACCGCCAAGTTCAAGAAGGGCGAGCTGGCCTCGATCAAGGTGACCCTGCCGGCGATTCCCGCCGCCGACTACTACAACGCGGGCGCCAAGAGCATCAACGAAGGAAACTTCCCGGCGGCGCAAGCCGACTTCGAGAGGGCGACCGCCGCCGACCCGAAGCTGGCGATCGCCCACTCGGCGCTCGCTCAGGCGCATCTCGCCCAGGCGGATTCGGCCTGGCTCCAGAAGAAGAAGTCCGAGGGTGCGCTCGATGCCGGAGTCGACATCGCCGCCGAGAGCCGGCGCCATGCGGAGGCGGCGCTGGCCGCCGCGGATGCGGCGCTGGCGCTCGCTCCGGACGACGTTGCGGGGTTGAACGGGCGATTCGAGGCCCTGGGCCTGCTCGGCCGGACGGCGGACGCCGACGCCGCCCTGGCCGTGCTCGCGGAGAAGGTCCGCACCCCCGCCACGGCCGTCCTGCTCTACAACGCGGGCGCGCAGGCTTCGAACTCGAAGGACCTCGACAAGGCGAAGCAGATCGAGATCTCGCGGCACTACTTCGAGCAGGCGCTCGCGATCAACCCCAGCCTCTATCAGGCGCACAACGGACTGGCCGAGCTGGATATCCGGGCAGAGAAGTTCGAAGACGCCGTGACCGAGCTGAGCAAGGTCATCGAGATCTCGCCGCGCAACTTCAAGGCCTATGAGCGCCGCATCGAGGTGCTGAAGAAGATCGGCGACAAGGGTCGCATCGCGGCCGCCGAGCAGGAGTTCGCCAAGCTCAAGGCCGGCAACTGAGTCGGCGGGTCTCGTCGCCGGCACCCGAGAGAGCCGGTCCGATCCCCGGCAATCAAGCCGACTCGGGATGCCGTCGCCGGGCCGCTAGTTGCCGGTCCAGGCGACGGCGGCGGCGGGGAAGTTGAAGTAGAACCACCAGCCCGAGACGCCGTTCAGGTTGTCGCGGTCGTCGTGCGCGGCGCAGTTGCCGGCGCCGCCGGGCAGGAGCACGGTGATCGGCTCGCCGCCGACGATCGGCAACGAGGCCGGCAGCAGAACGTTCGCCGCCTCCGCCTCGGAGAGAAATCCCCGCATCAGTCCGGTCGCAAAACCGCTCACTGGCGTCGCCGTCCAGTCGCCGGCGATCTGCAGGTCCGAGAGCGGCAGCGACACCCCGTTGAGATCGAAGACCACCCGCCGCGGCGCGGAGACGAAGCAGGGGCCGGCGACGGTCGCCACCTCTGGTGTGTAAGGCAGGTAAGTCGTCCCGGCGAGTGCCGCCAGGCAGCTGCCGGCGGCCAGGCCGTCGTAGGTGGCGGTCTGCGGCAACGATGCCGGATCGGGGGCGCAGCTCGTGCCGGCCATCGGCGCCGTGCAGAGACCGCTGCCGAGGTCGAGGCGCACAGCGGCGGCGGCCTCGGCGAAAGGCCGGAACTCGAGCAGATACGAGCTGTCGAGCAGGCCGTCCGGCTGGCTGTCGCCGGTGATCGCCGCCTGCAGCTGGCCGTTGAAGGCCGAGCCTGGAAACAACGGCACGTCCTGATCGGTAAAGTCGAAGCACCCGAAGCCTGGGCTGACGTAGAGATGCGGATCGCGCAGGTCGAGGTCGCTCAGGCGGAAGACTTCGGCCGGCGCGAGCGCCGGGTCGCCGGCGCTCGCCGACCAGGCGAGCGTGTTGCCGCTCTCGAAGCCGTCGGCGAAGACCGCCGTGAGGCCGGCCGCGAGCGGTGCGTTCGCCAGCCCGAGGAGCAGGCCGACGAACGCCGGCAGGAGGACTTTGCTGTGCATGGCGGCGCAGGGTAACACGCCGCGATGCGGTCAGGGTGCGGGCTTCTCCGCCGCCTTCGGCGCCGGCGCCGGCGCCTCGACCGGAGCGTCGGCTGCGCTCAGGCGCGACCACTCCTCGAACGAACCGTCGTAGAGGCGCACCTCGCGGCCGAGCGTGCGGGCCGCGAAGAGCACCGCAGTCGCCTGCTGGCCGATGTGGCAGTAGGCGACGATCGTGTCGCCGGGGGCCACACCGGCGGCGGCGAAGCGCTCGCGCAGCTCTTTGTCGGAGCGCAGGTGGAGGTCGTCCGTCGTGATCGTGTCGAACGGCACGCTTCGGGCCCCCGCAATATGCCCGGTGCGGTGCGGATGCTCCGGCGGGCCGCCGGTCTCGACGCCGTTGTAGAAGTCGGCGTCGCGGGCGTCGACGACGGCGAAGCCGGGGGTCGCACGGTGCTCGCGAACGAACTTCGCGTCGACGATCGCGTCGCGCAACCGCAGCGGCGCGAGCTTGCCCGCTGTCGGCGTCGGCACGTCGGCGGTCACCGCGTGGCCGGCGCGCACCCAGGCCGGCTGCCCGCCGTCGAGCAGCGAGGCGTTGGCGCCGAGGCCGGCGTAGTCGAGGGTGAACAGCAGTCGGGTCGCAGGCGAGACCCAGTCCTTGCCGAAGTAGACGACGATCCGCGAGTGGTCCGAAATGCCGAGCGCCTCGAGGTGCTGGCGCAACGGCTCCGCTGGCAGCATCTCGAGCCGCAGCTCGGTCGAGTCGCCCGGACCGCTGGGTCCGGCCGAGACGTCCTTCAGCGCGACGAATCTCGCGCCCGGCAGATGCGCGGCGGTGTACTCGGCGGGATCGCCGACATGGAGCAGCACGAGCGCCGGATCGCCGAGATGCGCCGCGAGCCAGTCGGGCGAAACCAGGAGCCGATCGCGTTCCGAGGCCGCGCTGGCGCCGGCAGCGCAGGACAGGGCGAGGGCGAAGAGGGCGGCGGTAGCGCGTCGGTGGGCCATGGAGGAAGAACGCACGGGACGCGGAATAGTTTGCCACGCCAGACCGTCCACCGGGGTTGTGCGTCCTTCCCCCGGCTGCTGTAAGAATGGGCCGATCGAGGAGGGCTCTCATGAACGTCTTCGTGACGGGTGCGACGGGATACATCGGCGGTGCGGTCGCGGCGGCCTTCCGGCGCGCCGGACACCGGGTCTTCGGCCTGGTGCGGAGCTCCGAGAAGGCACGCTCGCTGGCCCGGGAGGAGATCGTGCCGGTCCTCGGGGATCTGGCGGCGCCCGAGAGCTTCCTCGCCGTCGCCCGCGGCTGCGACCTGTTCGTGCATTGCGCCTCGGAGAACTCCAGCGCCACGGTCGTCCGCGACCGCGCGGCGATCGATACCTTCCTCGCCGCCTCGCGCGACGCCAACGCGCCGCGGGCCTTCCTCTACACCTCCGGCGTCTGGGTCTACGGTGACACGGGCGGGCGCACCGTGGACGAGACCTCGCCGCTCGCGCCGCTCGACCTGGCGCGCTGGCGCGTCGAGCACGAGCAGCTGGTGCTGGCCGCGGCGAGCCGGGAGCTGCGCACGCTGGTGCTGCGTCCCGGCTGCGTCTACGGCGGCTCGGGAGGTCTCACCGTCCCGTGGTTCGCCTCAGCGGTCGCCGGCGAGATGGTCGGCGACGGCACGAATTGCTGGTCGACGGTCCACGTCGACGACGTCGCCGAGGCCTATGTCCTCGCCGCCGAGCGCGCGCCGGGAGGCGAAGCGCTCAACATCAGCGACGGCACCAATCCGCGGGTCGGCGAGATGGTCGCCGCCGTCGCCGCCGCAGCCGGCATCCCCGGCCGGATCTCCCAGCTCGAGCCGGAAGACGCCGTCGAGCGCTTCGGTCCCCTCGCCGAAGGTCTCGAGGCACACCAGAAGGTCGCCAACGCGCGCGCCAAGGCCGCCCTCGGCTGGCATCCACGCCACGCCTCCTTCGTCTCCGAAGCCGACCTCTACTTCGCCGCCTACCGCGCGCACCAGGGCTGAGAGCAGCCGGGGAGAAAGCGTGAACAGCCGTCTGATCGAGTTCGCCGAGCACTACTGGTCGGAGTATCTGGGGAAGATCGAGCGCGCCGTGGCGCCGCTCTCCGACGACGCGCTCTGGTGGCGCGGGAACGAGTCGGGCAACAGCATCGCCAACCTTCTCGCCCACCTGCATGGCAACCTTTCACAGTGGGTGCTCACCGGTCTGGGAGGCCAGCCTTTCGAGCGCCACCGCGACGAGGAGTTCGCTGCCCGCCCGGGCCCCGGCGCTGCGACCAAGGCGGAGCTCCTGGCGAACCTCGCGACGACGGTCGCGCACTGCCGCGAGACGATTCGCGGCCTCTCCGCGGACGAGCTCGCGCGGGTGCGGAAGATCCAGAAGTACGAGCTCGACGGTTATCGCGCCCTCTTCCACACCGTCGAGCACATGAGCTACCACACCGGCCAGATCGTCCTGCTCGCCAAGCTCCAGGGCGCGGCGCTCGACTTCTATCCCCAGCACAAGGGGGAGTAGGCCGGCGACGTCACTGTCGGTACAACTGCGCCTCGCGCCCCCACAACGAAGCGAACGTCTGCAGGCGTTGGCTTAGAGCAGGGTCGGCATCGAGGAGGAAGTAGAAGCGAGAACTGTAGGGCCTCAAGCGAATGGCTTCCACGGAAGCGAATCCCGCTTCCCGCAGACGCCGACCGAGGGTCTCCACCTCGGATCCAGCGCCGCCTTTGTGACGGGTTTGATGGTGATAGAGCAGCAGGGTCCGCCCTTGCCGCCGCAGCCCCACCAGCTCAGCGACCGCAGCGCTCTTGGGACTGAGATTGGCGGACTCCAGGCCGTTGTCCGGGTCGAGGAAGACCATGTCCGCAGGTTCCATCGCCTGGAGCATCTCCCTGAACCAGACCTGACGGAGACTCGGCTGGCTGGGGCAGTGCGCCCCGTGGAAGATGGTTCCCGCAGGGGTGAGCCCAAGGCTCTCGATCGACTCCACGGCCCGGCTTCGCCGCCCGGCTCGGACGTCA
>JBGARM010000430.1:0-2881 GCA_044230215.1 Thermoanaerobaculia bacterium
GTGAGCACCGGCTGTGGTGTCGGAGCCAGCACTTCGACCGCCGTGGGCTCGACGATGCGGATCGAGGTCACGCTGTACTCGACTCTCCCGGCGAGCGTCTCGAGCTCGAGCCGGTCGCCGGTCGCGAGGTCCTTGAGGCCGCGGAAATAGCCGTCGCGATGCCCGGCGATGCCGACGTTGCCCGGCTCGCCGGGCAGGGCGGTGCCGGGGATCGCGCCGACGGCACGATTGAGGGTGGGCTCGTCGATGCCGGGCAGCACCGGCACCTCGAGACCGATCTTCGGGATGCGGAGCACCGCCAGCGGCGGAGCGAAGTTCTGCGTCAGGCTCTGGCGGTACTTGGCGATGCGGCCCTCGGACCACAGGCTCTGATCGGCGGTCCCGGCCTGCTCTGCCTCGAGCGCCGCGTCGCGCGCGGCCTCGAAGGCGGAGAGCTGCCGGCCGCGGGCCACCGAGCGGTCGATCGACGCCCCGGCGAAGAAGACCAGCAGGGCGGTGCCGGCGGCGATCGCGCAGGTCTGGATCCAGCGCAGGAGGCGGGGAAGAAGGCGACGGGCGGGGCCTCCGGAAAGGGCCTGCCCGGCCTTGCCCGCACCGCCTGCCTGGTCCACGGACGCTGCCTCTCTCGCCGCCCGCGAGAACGTGCCGGCGGAGCGCAAGATGCCCGGCATCTTCGCCCGTGCTGCACCCTGCGGGGGAGTTCAGAATGACCCGGGCGGTGCCCGGCGTCGATCCGGAGAATTACGGGCGGACGCGCCTACCCGTCCGGTCAGGAGGGGGGCGCGCTGGCCGAATCGGGCGTCGCCACTTCGACTCGCCGGGCGATGGCGACGAGACCGAGGCCGTTCCAGGGCAGGAGCCGGTCGACGAGTCGCAGCACGGGCGAAGATGCCGGGCATCTTGCGCTCCGTCGGCACGTTCTCGCGGGCGGCGAGAGAGGCTGCGATCGTGGACCAGGCAGGCAGTGCCGCCAAGGCCGGGCAGGCCCCTTCCAGAGGTCCCGCCCGTCGCCCCCTGCCCCGCCTCCTGCGCTGGATCGAGACCGGCGCAATCGCTGCCGGCACCGCCCTGCTGGTCTTCTTCGCCGGAGCCTCGATCGACCGTTCGGTGGCCCGCGGCAGACAGCTCTCCGCCTTCGAGGCCGCCCGCGACGCGGCGCTCGACGCGGCGCAGGCCGGGACCGCCGATCAGAGCCTGTGGTCGGCGGGTCGGATCGCCAAGTACCGCCAGAGCCTGACGCAGAATCTCGCTCCGCCGCTGGCAGTGCTTCGCATCCCGAAGCTCGGTCTCGAAGTGCCGGTGCTGCCCGGCATCGATGAGCTCACGCTCAATCGTGCCGTCGGCGCGATCCCCGGCACCGCCGTCCCGGGAGAGCCGGGCAACGTCGGCATCGCCGGTCACCGCGACAGCTACTTTCGCGGCCTCAAGGACATCGCCATAGGCGACCGGCTCGAGCTCGAGACGCTCGCCGGGAAACTCGAGTACAGCGTGACGTCGATCCGCATCGTCGAGCCCACGGCGGTCGAAGTGCTGGCGCCGACGCCACAGCCGGTGCTTACGCTGGTGACCTGTTACCCCTTCTATTTCGTCGGCAACGCGCCGCAGCGCTTCATCGTCCGGGCGGAGGCCCGGGCTTCGGGCGGCGCCAGTGAAGTGCGCCAGGACCGATGAGCGGTGGCTGGCGTCGATCCACCTGCAGTCCCAACAAGGAGGTTGCAATGACCAGAAACACGAAGCTCATGATCGCGGCAGTGGCCGTCTTGATGCTGCTGGCGCCCATCGCGACGGCGATGGCGCAGACGACCAAGGTGACCGAGCAGGCGACTCTCGAGGTCATCAAGGTGATCGGCAAGCAAGCCGGCAGTCCCGGCCACACGGTGATCATCCAGAACCTCAACACCAAGGAGTTTCACAAGTACAGCGCGGTTCCGGACAACGTCGTCCTGATGGTGAACGGCAAGCCGGCGAAGATCTCGGACCTCAAGAAGGGCATGAAGTTCCAGGCCCTCAGGATGGAGAACGTCCAGGAGGCGACGATCACGCAGGCGGAAGTGGATGCTCTGCCCGCCAGCGAGCCGGCTCCGGCCCCGGAGCCGGCCCCGGCCCCAGCTGCCGCCCCGGCCCCTGAACCGGCCCCCGCGCCGGCCCCTGCCGCAGCGCCCGCCGCCCTGCCGCACACCGCTTCGAACCTGCCGCTCGTCGGTCTCGGCGGCCTCGCCTTCCTGCTCGCCGGCGCAGTCGTCGCCGGGCTGCGTCGCCGCCTGAACTGACGCAGGTGCACCCTGGATCCCGTCGCCCCGAGGCTGCGGGCGACGGGATCTTCCCCGGCCCGTCCAGCCCCTGCTACTCCTCCTTGCGGATCAACTTGCCGAGCGCCTCGCGGTCGGCGGCGAGGAGCGTCTCGACCTGCGCCCGGTCGACCTCGGCGACGATGATCTGACCGACCTCGGTGTTCACCGCGGCGAAGATGCCGTGCGACTTCATTTTCGCCGCCTGGTACTGGTTGTCCTCGGTCGGCGAGACGTAGTGCACCGAGTCGGCCTTGTAGCGGTGGACCAGGAAGAGATGAATGAGGGTCATCAGCCGCTTCTGACGCAGCTTCTCGTCGAAGGTGTTCTGGTCGCGCACCGACAGGATGGCGCGGCCGCGACGGTCGTGGATCGGCGCGAAGACGACGTTCGCCTCCTTCTCGCCTGCTTTGCCGACGATGGAGAGCTCCAGGAGCTCGCTGCCGGCGCGATGCGGCTTGAGCTCGACCCCCAGCTTCAGGCCGAGCTGGTAGTGGTCGCTCCACAGCCCGAGCCACTCCTCGAGGAGCTTCTTGGGCACCTCGGTCTGAATGAGGTGCTGGTGCTGGGTCGAGCCCTTGCCCATCGCCTTG
>JBGARM010000431.1:0-2876 GCA_044230215.1 Thermoanaerobaculia bacterium
TGTGCGCGGGGAGTCGAGATCGAAGGAGAAACGATCGCACCGAGGAGCGGCTGCATCGTGTTCCACCCCACGAGCCAGCCGTCACGGGCTCCGCAAGGCGGTTCCGATCCGGTGGACGCCGGCGCTCGGGCGCCTGCGCGGCAAGCTGCGTTACCGGCCGGTGATCTTCGAGCTGCTCCCGGGGACGTTCACGCTGCTCCAGCTGCAGCGCACGGTCGAGGCCCTGGCGGGCGTCCGGCTGCACAAGCAGAACTTCCGCCGCCTGGTGGAGCAGGGGGGACTCGTCGAAGGCACCGGCCGCCTGGAGCCAGGGACGGGCGGCCGGCCGGCGGAGCTCTTCCGCTTCCGTCGCGACGTCCTGCGCGAGCGCCCGGCGGCGGGAGTAGGGCTTCCCGGCCTGCGCGCCGGAGCTTGACATTCAGTAATACTCAAAATTAGGATAAGCCTGTCGCCGGCGCGTGCCGGTTTTTCTCGGCCTCACATATTCTCATGTTGAGCATAAGAAAGAGCGATCGATGACCGAACCGCAGCTCTCTGCGAGCGCCGCGCCGGCGCCCAACCTGGGCTTCACCCCCGAGATGGAGCACGATCTGGCGCCGATCTACGCCCGCCTGAGCCGGGTGATGCCGGCGCTCGAGTGGCCGGTGCATGCGCCCTACATTGCCGCGATCCAGCGCCTGAAGAAGGAGCGCAATGCGGTCATCCTGGCGCACAACTACCAGACGCCCGAGATCTACCACGGCGTGGCCGATTTCGTCGGCGATTCGCTGGGTCTCGCGCAGCAGGCGGCGAAGACCCCGGCCGACATCATCGTGCAGTGCGGCGTTCACTTCATGGCCGAGACTTCGAAGGTCCTGTCGCCGGACAAGATCGTGCTCATTCCCGATCTGCGCGCTGGATGTTCGCTCGCTGCCTCGATCACCGGCGCCGACGTGCGCCTGCTCAAGGAGCGATTTCCGGGCCTGCCGGTGGTCACGTACGTCAACACCTCGGCCGAGGTCAAGGCCGAATCGGACATCTGCTGCACGTCGGCCAACGCCGTCGAGGTCGTCGAGTCTCTGGGCGTGCCGAAGGTCATCTTTCTGCCCGACGAGTACCTCGGCAAGTGGGTGGCGACGCAGACTCCGGTCGAGCTGGTGCTGTGGAAGGGGCACTGCGAGGTCCACGAGCGCTTCACTGGCGCCGAGATCCGGGCGCTGCGCGCCGCCGATCCGGGAGTGTTCGTCCTGGCCCATCCGGAGTGCCCGCCGGATGTCCTCGCTGCAGCCGACTATGTCGGCTCCACCGCCGGCATGATCCGCGAGGTCGGTGCCGCGGGGGTCCGGCGGGTGGTCATGATCACCGAGTGTTCGATGAGCGACAACGTCTCCACCGCGCATCCGGAGGTCGAATTCGTCCGGCCGTGCAATCTCTGTCCGCACATGAAGCGCATCACCCTGCCGAAGATCCTGCGCAGCCTCGAAACGCTCGAGCATCGCGTCGAGGTGCCGGCGGAGGTCGCCGGCCGGGCGCGGCGCGCCGTCGAGCGGATGCTCGAAGTCGCCCGCGGGGCGAAGCGATGAGCGCCGCGCCGATCGCTGCTGCCGGCGGCATCGAACGCCGCAGCGCCGACGTCGTCGTCATCGGCACCGGGGTCGCCGGTCTCGCCTGCGCGCTGGAGCTCGCCGGGCGCAGGGTGGACCTGCTGACCAAGACGACGCTGTCGTCGGGTTCGAGCCTGTGGGCGCAGGGAGGTGTCGCCGTGGCGATGGGTGCCGGCGATTCGCCGGAGCTCCACGCCGCCGATACGGTGGCGGCCGGGGCGGGTCTCGTCGATCCCGTGATCGCCGAGCTGCTGGCGGAAGAAGGGGTGACGGCGATCCGCCGTCTCATCGAGCTCGGGGCGGAGTTTGATCGCTCCGCCAAGGGCGAGCTCGATTTCGGCCGGGAGGCGGCGCACAGCCGGCGGCGGATCCTTCACTCGCACGGCGATTCGACCGGCGCCGAGCTCGTGCGGGCGCTCGCCGAACGGATTCGCACCGCCCCCTGGGTGCAGCTCTTCGAGGGCGCGTTCGCCGCCGAGCTCGCGGTCGCTGCCGATGGGCCGGACGGCGAGCCCGCCGTCGTCGGCGTTCTCGCCCGTCACGCCGACGGGCGTTTCGTGCTGCACGAGGCGACCCAGGTGGTGCTCGCGACCGGCGGCCTGGGCCAGCTCTTCCGTTTCACCACCAACCCGCCGGAATCGACCGGCGACGGTATCGCGCTCGCGGCCGCCGCCGGCGCTCGCCTCGTCGACCTCGAGTTCGTGCAGTTCCATCCCACGGCGCTCGCTGTCGATCTCGATCCCCTGCCGCTGCTCTCCGAAGCGCTGCGCGGCGAGGGCGCGACGCTGGTCAACGACGCCGGCTTCCGCTTCATGCCCGCCGAGCACGCCGATGCGGAGCTCGCCCCGCGCGACGTAGTCGCCCGGGGAATCTGGAAGCAGCTGGCTGCGGGCCGCAAGGTCTTCCTCGACGGCCGCGCGGCGATCGGCGAGCGTTTCCCGACGAAGTTCCCGACCATCTTCGCCAACTGCCAGCGCGCCGGCGTCGATCCGCGCATCGAGCTCATGCCGGTCGTGCCGGCGGCGCACTACTTCATGGGTGGCGTCGCGGTGGACGAGTGGGGGAGGGCGAGCCTCCCCGGCCTGTGGGCCTGCGGCGAGGTCTCGGCGACCGGCGTGCACGGCGCCAACCGCCTGGCCTCCAACTCGCTGCTGGAAGGTCTGGTGTTTGGTCACCGCGTGGCCCAAGCACTGTCCGGCGCGGACTTCCGCCAGGCCGCCTGCTTGCCGGCCGTACCTCAACTGGAACTGCGGCCCGACCCGCTGGCCATGGCCCGCGTGCGCGAGATTCTCT
>JBGARM010000432.1:0-2871 GCA_044230215.1 Thermoanaerobaculia bacterium
TCCCAACGCTCCTGCCACTTGGCCTCGATCTGCTTGTGCTCGTAGCCGCTCATCGCCCGCCGCCGCCCCCCCCGGAACCGGCGAACTCGGCGATCTCGAGATCGGCCAGCACCGGTCCGTGAATCGTGATCTGTCGTGTGGCTTCCACTCCTCTGCCGTCGCGGATCTGCAGCTCGTAGGTCGCCGGCACGAGGCCGAGGAAGAGCGCCGTGCCACCGCGCACGATCTCGACCCGCCGCCGGTTTCCAGGACCGATCAGCTCCGCTCGCGCCTCGGGAAAGCCGGGCGCGCTGACGCGCAGGGCCGCGCTGCGCCGCGCGTTGCCGTTGGCCCGCGCCAGCACGAGCCGCGCCGGCGTCCCGGCGAGCAGGTCGATCTCGTCGACCTGCCGGTCGCGCGACAGCAGGAGCGCCGCGCCCGGCAGTTCGCTCTCGACCACGCTCGAAGCGAGCCGCAGGTAGGTCGCCGGGACGAAGTTCTGGCTCGACAGCGGATCCGAGAAGACCCAGCCGCGGTCGTCGTAGAAGACTTCGATCCAGCGGTGAAAGCCGGAGCCCGGACCGCCGGGAAGCTCCTCCACGACGTAACCGGCGATCTCGCGCGCGGGAAGCGCGAGGCTGTCGAGCAGCGCTACCGCCAGGCGGGCGTTGCCGGTGCAGAAGGCGGACCGGCGCGCGAGCACCGAGCGCGAATCCTGCGCCAGCGTGCGATCGAGCTCGTAACGGACGTTGGCCGAGATCCAGCCGAGTATCCGCGACACCGCCTCGAAGCGCGTCTTCGCGCCGGCGGCAACGGCGCGGGCGAGGCGAGCCTCCGGGGTGCGCGCCGGGGCGAGTTGGCGCTCGTCGAAGCGCTGCCGGCTGTCGAGCGGCGCCAGGTCGACCTCGACCTGCGCCACCGAGTCCGCGACCTCGAGCCGGTATCCCGCGTTGGAGTAAGAGTCGACCTGCACGCCAGCGGGAACCAGCATCGTCGCCCGGTCGCTGCCGCTGACCAGATGGGTCGCGGCAGGGACGGCCGCGGAGAAGGCCAGCGCGGCGATCCCGGCGAAGGCCGCCCGGCAGACGAAGGCTGCCGGCCTCATCGCAGGCTTCCGGGCATCGGCTCGCTCTTCATCAGACCGTCCAGCACGCCATTGACGAACCGCCCGGATTGCTCCGATCCGAAACGCTTGGCGAGCTCCACCGCTTCGTCCACGACCACCAGTTTCGGCACGTCGTTCTGGTACCACATTTCGTAGATCGCCAGGCGCAGGATGTTGCGATCGACGGAAGGCATTCGCTCGAGACGCCAGTTCTCCGCCTGGGCGCGAATCCGGTCGTCGATCGCCTGCCGGTGCTGCTCGGCCCCTTCGACCAGGCGCGAGGCATAAACGAAGGCGTCCTGGATCTCGTCCGAGCGCGGCGTGGGCCGGACCGGCGGCGGCGCCTCGGGCTGCTCTTCCTGGCTGTCGAGCTCGTCGGCGCGCAACTGACGGATGTAGTCCTCGGGGTCGAAGGTGCGCAGGACTTCGGACAGGGCGGACGCCCCCAGATCGTGCTGGAAGAGCATCTGCAGGGCCATTTCTCTCGCCATCCTGCGCTTACCCACTGATAGAACCCCTCTTCAAAGAGCCTCTTCGTCCCCGCGGACGCACAGCAGACTCGATGGTTCCCGTAGCGATATGGAATTTCAGCTGCGCAGCCGGGCCACGAGGCCCGCCATCTCGAGCGCCGCCAGAGCGGCCTCCTCGCCCTTGTTGCCTTCGTCGCCGCCGGCCCGCGCCAGCGCCTGCGCCATCGTCTCACAGGTCAGCACGCCGAAGGTCACCGGCAGCTCGCGGCGCAGCGCGACCTCGGCGATGCCCCGGCTGCACTCGTTGGCGATGACCTCGAAGTGCATCGTCCCGCCGCGGATCAATACGCCCAGGGCGATGAGCGCCGAGAATCCGCCGCCACGTGCCAGGGCGTCGAGGCCGGCGGGGATCTCCCACGCGCCGGGCACGCGCACGACCTCGACGTCGTCCACGGCGACCCCGTGCGCCGTCAGGGCGGAGCGTGCTCCGGCCAGCAGACGGTCGACGATCTCGCCGTGGAAGCGCGCCGCTACGATGCCGAAGCGCCGCCCGGCGCCGTCCAGAGCGAGGCTGTCAGGGACCCCGGAGTTCACGATTAACCCCTTTCAAATGAGAAGTCTACGAACTGCGCGCGAAGGCTGTCAACGCGTTCGCCGAGGGGGAGCCGAGCGAAATGTCAGAGATTGCCGCCGCGGGGCTGGAGGTGGATCTCTTCGACGCTCGATGTCGGATCTGCCTCCAGGGCCCAGACGATCGCCTTGGCGACCGCTTCCGGGGAGATCATTCCAGTCCGGTTCCACTCCCCAGGAATCTCCTCCCAGAGCGGACTGTCGGTGGCTCCTGGATAGATCTCGGTCAGACGCACCGGCGAACCGACGAGCTCTTCTCGCAGCGCAGCGACCGCCCCGCGCAGGCCCCACTTGCTGGCGGCGTAGGCCGACCAGTCTGGAAAACCTTTCTTCGCCGCCACCGAGAGCAGCGCGAAGAGATGTCCGCCGCGCTCGCGGAGTCCGGAAAGACAGGCTCGGTAGAGGAAAACGGCTCCCAGCAGGTTCGTTTCCAGCGACTCGCGCCAGGTCTCCGGCTCGAGTTCTGAAAAGGGCGCGACCAGCGCGACCCCCGCCGAAGGGACCACCACCTGCGGTCGAAAGCCGGCCGCGACCGCCTGCTCACTGGCCAACTGGACCGCACGACCATCTCGCACATCCGTGACCACGGCTATCCCTTTACGGCCCGCGACGCTGAGCGTCGCGGCGAGCGGTTCGGCACGGCGGCCCAGAAGGACCAGCGGATACCCCCGTTCGGCCAGCGCCAAG
>JBGARM010000433.1:0-2869 GCA_044230215.1 Thermoanaerobaculia bacterium
GGCTGCTCCGAGAGCAGGCAGAGGTGAATGTCAGGCTTTATCACGATCATGGAATCTCCGTAATCAGGTGGTAACGGCCTAGTCCGAACGTCGCGTTCTTGCCCAGGTGCAGCAACTCTCCCAGCGCGAGCAACTCGTGGAACGGGGCGAGATCGCCGCGCAGGAGTTGGGAAGGCTCCGGGTGCGCGCCCAGGAGCTCGACAGTCCGATCGAAAGGCTGACGTTCCGCAGCGAGCCTTCGGCCACCGCTGCCGTCGATCTCGTGCTCGAGTGGCAGCAGACGCGGATCCGGCTGCCGATCGATTCCGGCTTCGCGGCGCCCGATGCGGACGACATCCCCAGCGCTCCCGGTCCCGACTGAGCCGTCCGGCGAGCGGCAGCGCTCAGAGAACGCCCCGGAGCTTGAGTTGCGCAAGCTCGTCCGCGGCGAGCCCGAGCTCGCCGCAGAAGATCTCGACATTGTGCGCTCCGAGCTCCGGCCCCGCCCAGTCGGTGCCCCCTGGCGAGCCGCTGAGCCGGGGCGCCATCGCCGGCAACACCAGCGGGCGACCGGCGACCTCGACGCTTTCGAAGAGCCCGCGCGCCCGGTAGTGCGGGTCGGCGAACATGTCGGCGACGGTATAGATCGTCGACGCGGGAACAGCCACCGCCACCAGCCGCTCGACCACGGCCTCGGCCGGCAGCGAGCCGGTCCAGCGAGCGATGGCAGCGTCGATCTCGGCCTGCCGCTTCAGCCTCCCGGGGTTTTCCCCGAGCTCCGGATCCGCCGCCAGGTCGTCGCGGCCGATCGCCTGCATCAGACGACGGAAATTCGCGCTGTTGTTGGCGCCGATGACCACCCACTCGCGGTCGGCCGTAGGGTAGGCGTTCGACGGCACGATGCCGGAGACCGTCGGCCCGGACGGTCCGCGCACCACGCCGGCACGAGCGAACTCCGGCACCACCGACTCGAGCACGTTGAACACCGACTCGAAGATCGCCGCATCGACCACCTGGCCCCGCCCGTCCCGGCGCCGTGCCTCGAGCGCCAGCAGGATGCCGATCACCGCGTGCAGGCCGGCGAGTGAGTCGCCGAGCGACAGATTCGTCCGCACCGGCACCTGGTGCGGCTGGCCGGTGAGGTGGCGCAAGCCGCCGAACGCTTCGCAGACCGAGGCGTAGCCTGGGCGCGAGGCGTAGGGCCCGCTCTGTCCGAAACCCGAGATGCGGGCGAAGATCAGGCCGGGATTCTCGGCCTGCAGGCGTTCCGGACCCAGATCCCACTTCTCCATCGTGCCGGGCCGGAAATTCTCGATCAGCACGTCGGCGCGCCCGGCCAGCTGGCGCGCCAGGGTCTGCCCTTCGGCGGCCGCGAGATCGAGGGTTACGCAGCGCTTGTTGCGTCCCAGTGAGCGCCACCAGAGCGAAGTTCCGTCGTCGTCGAGCAGGCGCCAACTGCGGATCGGATCGCCGCTGCCGGGCGGCTCCACCTTGATCACGTCGGCGCCGAAATAGGCCAGCATCGCGCCAGCGAACGGCCCGGCGAGGATCTGCCCGAGCTCGAGGACGCGCAGGCCGGAGAGGGGACGGTCGCTCATCTCCCCCATTCTGTCCCAGACCCGCGAGCCTTCAGCCCGGCGCCGGCTCGCCCGGGCGATAGACCAGGTTGAACAGCGGCACCGCCATGATCGTCGTCACCACCGCCATGATCACCAGGATCGTGAACAGCGTCTGGGTGATCATGCCGCGTTCGTAGCCGATGTTGAGCAGGATCAGCTCCATCAGCCCGCGCGCGTTCATCAGCGCGCCGATGGCGAAGGCGTCTTTCTTCGTCTCGCCGCCCAAGCCCGCGGCGACGCCGCAGGCGATGCCCTTGCCGGCGATCGCCGCCAGCAGCAGCAGCGCCGCGATGCCCAACATGGTCGGCGAGGCGAGGAGCGAGATCGAAGTGTTGAGACCGGAGTTGACGAAGAACATTGGCAGCAGATAGACCGCGGTCAGCGGCCCGATCTGGGTCTCGAAGCGCTTCTGCAGCGCCCCCCGCGGCATCGCGGCGCCGAGGATGAAGGCGCCGAAGACGGCATAGATGCCGAGCCGGTCGGTGAACCAGGCGGCAAGCATCAGAATGGTGAGCGCGGCGGGCAGCACCAGCGAGTCGCGCGAGGGACGCGCCAGCAGCCAGGCGAAGAGCTTCGCCAGGAGCTTGCGTCCGAGGGTGAACATGAAGAGACCGTAGAAGGCGCCGCCGAAGAGCGCCAGCAGCGCGATCGACATCTTGCCGGTGAAGCTCGCCAGCACGACCGCCAGCAGACACCAGGCCGCCGCGTCGTCGAGCGAGCCGGCTGCGAGCGCGAGGGTCCCCAGGGCGGTCCCGGAGAGGCCGCGCTCGGAGATGATCCGCGCCAGCATCGGAAACGCCGTGATCGACATCGCCGAACCCATGAAGAGCGCGGCCTCCCAGACCCTCACGTTGGGCGCGAAGAGCGGAAACTTGTCCATCAGCCCCCAGGCGAGCAGGGCGCCGAGACTGAACGGCGTCGCGATGCCGGCCCAGGAGACGAAGACTGCGCTGCGCAGCCGCTTGCGGATGAGCTCGAGGTCGAACTCGAGGCCGATGAGAAACATGTAGAGCACCAGCCCGATCTGGGCCAGGCAGTAGATGATCGGGAGGCTCGCCTTCGGGAAGAGCTGGGCCTGCAGCCCCGGCGCCAGCAGGCCGAAGAGCGACGGCCCGAGCAGCACGCCGGTGATCATCTCGGCGACCACCTGCGGCTGGCCGAGCGGGCCCCGTGGTTCACCGACGGGACGCAGGCAGCGCGGGCGATCGAGGAGCTGGCCCGGTACACGGTGTTCGACTCCGACGTGCCGAGTCGCCGGGCCCAGGAGTGGT
>JBGARM010000434.1:0-2867 GCA_044230215.1 Thermoanaerobaculia bacterium
GCTGGCCAGGTAGAGCGCGGCGCCGACGATCTCGTGCGGCTCGCCACCACGCCCGAGCGCGAACGCGGTCTTCGCCCGCGCGTTGAACGCGTCGAGATCCCACGCCTTGGAGATGTCGGTGAGGAACGGGCCGGGCACGATGCAGTTCACCCGCACCTTCGGGCCGAAGGCAGCGGCGAGGCTCTGGGTGAGGCTGTTGACGCCTGCCTTGGCAGCGCCGTACGGCGCCTCGCTCGGGCTGGGGCGCTGGCTGGCGATCGACGACACCATGATGATGGAGCCGCCATCGCCCGCCGCCATGCGCGTTCCCACGACGGAGGAGAGCCGGAACGGCCCCTTCAGGTTGACGCCGATGACCTTGTTCCACTGGGCGAGCGTCAGGTTCTCGAACGCCGCGTCCTGCTGCAGGCCGGCGTTGTTGACCAGCACGTCGACCGTGCCGAAGCCCTCGATCGTGTGGCGGAACATCTCCTGGACCTGCGCCTCGTCGGCGACGTCGGCCTGGTGGTACTGCAACCGGCCGGCGAACTCGCGCTGCAGGCCCTCGCCGCGCTCGCGGTCCAGGTCGAGCACCGCCAGGTCGAGATCGACCGCCAGGGTCCCCATGGGGAGGATCAGGCTGGTCGAGCGCAGCGGCTCGAGCGCGATCTGCACCGCTCCCGCGCGGGCACCCGGCGCGAGCCGGAAGGTTCCCTCGCGGGGATTGCGCCGCAGCACGCGGCTGGTTTCGCTACGACGCCAGGTCCGGCCTTGCCAGACGTCGTAGGTCGCCGCCTTGAAGCGCATCTCTCCGGGCGGCCGGCTCGGGCCGGTGAAGGCGAGTCGCATCGCGATCTGCCGGTTGTCCCGTATGCGGCCGATGAGGTCGAGGCTCATCGCGTCGGAGAACCCGGCGCGGGATTCCTGCTGCCCGGCGCCCCCGCCGGGAGCCAGGATGTACGGCGATCGGATGCGCGGCAGGAGGGCGAAGAACGGCACCGCCAGCAACAGCGTCGCCGCCATGGCGCCGATCAGAAAGGAGCCGAGCGGCAACTGCGGCGGCTCGAGATCGCGATGACCGAAGCTCGCCAGCACGTGCAGGTAGACGAAGCGCACCATCAGCACGATGGTCAGCACGAGAAAGGCGACGAGGTAGAGAACGACCGCCGGATGCACGCTGGTCGCCATCGCGGCGAGGAAGAGGAAGAAGATCCCCATCCAGGTCGGCCACTTCTGCTTCTCCTCGCGCAGCGACCAGAGCTTGGCCGCGACGGCAAAGAGCGCAAGGTGAAGAACCGGCCGCAGCATCTGGATGCGACCGCTGGCGGCGAAGTCGAGCACGAGCACCGGCAGGTAGGCGAGACCGATCAGGTTCAGCGAGCGGTTGGAGAGCCAGCGCCGCGAGTCGTCGGCACCCCGGGAGCCGTCCGTTCCGCGCATCGCGCGCACCAGGAAGGCGACGACGACCGCTTCGAAGAGGACCAGCACCGTCCACTCGAGCAGTTGATTGAACGGCAGCGGCAGCGGAGCGAGCAGCGCCTGAAGGCCTAGCAGCAGGCGCTTCTCGCGTGCGTAGGTCACGCGCGGGCCCCCTGGAAGCGCGCGTCTCTCACGCGCGCTCTGGACCGCCGAAAGCGAGGCGCAGCGAGCGGGCGCCGGGATCGGAGGACAGCAGCTCCGTGCGCTGCCGCGGCCGCGGCTCGACGACCGCCAGGCGCTCCAGGATCGCCCGCCGGTGGGGCGCCCCGAGCCCGAAAGGAAGAGTGCCTTCGCGCGACACCAGCTCGACTTCGTAGCCACGCGCCAGGTGATCGACCGCCGCGGTCGCCGCTTCGCTCACCAGATGCTCGAAGCGCCCCTCCGCCGCCGCGTCGGCGAGCCGGCCGGTGGCGTTGTCGAAGACGATCGACAGCCGCCGGCTTTCTTCGCTCTCGCGCTCCATGAAGACCAGCGCGCCGGTCTGCGCCGACTTCTTCCAGTGGATGCCGCGCGGGTCGTCACCGGTCCGGTAACCGCGCAGAGCGTGCAGCTCGTGCCCCCAGCCGGGCCGCGGCGACGACTCGTCGCCGGCGAGACCGCTGGGCTGTACCTCGAGACCGCCGGCGGCGAAGAGCTCCGGGAAGACGAGCAGCTCGAGCCCGAGCGGCAGGCGCATCCCCTTGCGAAACAGACCGAGCGGAAAGAGCGACGAGAAATGGGCGAACTCGATGCGGTGCCGGCCGCGACGCGGCAGCAGCAGCTCGAGGTTGCCGCGGGCGCTCTTGCCGGCAGGCAGATGCGGCACCAGGCGGGCGGGGCCTTTGAGAGTCACCGAAAACAGCAGCAGCCAGCGCGACCAATGCCGGCTCTGATTGGTGATCGTGAACGGCAGCGCGAAAGGGCGCCGGGCGAACAGGTCTCCCGGCGGCTCGACGTCGACGGCGAGACGCTGCAGATTCATCCGCGAGACGACGCCGGAAACCACCAGCATGGCGAGCATGCAGGCGAGAACCAGGTAGAGGGCGTTGTTGCCGGTGTTGGTCGCTGCCGCCGCGACCACCACCGTCAGCAGCACGAACCAGAGCCCAACCTTGGTGATGCGGATCCCCTCGGGAATGCCGCGCCGGGCGCGCAACTCGCGCAGCCGCCGCCAGCCGCCGCCCGCGGCCCGGCGGGCGCCGGGGAAGAGGGCGTCGGCGGCGCCTGCAGCCCGGGTCATGGTCGGCCTCAGATCGGCAGCGGAGTGCCGTGAACCACGACTTCGACGGCCCGGCGCGCGGCCTCGAAACCGGTCAAATCGGCGTGGATGGGACGGCTTTCGGGAAGTTCCTCCGAAAGCTGGACGGCTTTCGGGTGATTGGAAAAATAGGTGAAGGCCAGTTGGGCCTGGCGCTCGTGCAGCGCCCGGC
>JBGARM010000435.1:0-2865 GCA_044230215.1 Thermoanaerobaculia bacterium
CCAGGTGGCCGCCAGCGACGATCCGCGAATCACCGCCGCGCACGAGGCGCGTTTCCTGGCGCCGGCACAGTAGCCGCCGGCGGAGTAGAGTATCGCCATGGACGATTCCGCCCGCCCGGGCGCGCCGGCCGCCCTAGCCCTTGACTGTGAAGCCGCGCGCCGCGAGCAGCGGCCGCAGCGCCTCGCGGCGGTCGCCCTGGATCTCGACCGAACCCTCGCCGACGGTGCCGCCGGTGCCGCAGGCGCGCTTCAGGTGACCGGCCAACTCGCGCAAGAAGTCGCTGTTTTTCGGCAGGCCGTCGACGACCGTGACGCTCTTGCCGCCACGCCCCGATTTTTCCAACCGCAGCTTGGCGACGATCTTCTCCGGCACCGGCTGCTCGAGGTTGGCGGCGCAGCGGCAGTCCGCCTTCGGCCAGCCGCACTTCGGACAGACGGTGCCCGAGTCGGTGGCGTAGACCAGGCGGCCGGCAGATGCGCGGCGCATCGGTGGCACGATCGCTCCGCCGGCCGTCAGTTCTTCAGGTGCTGCGCGAGGAAGGCGGTGGTCTTGCCCCAGGCATCCTCGGCGGGGCCGGCGAGATAGTGGCTGCCGGTCGGATTGGCGAAGGCGTGGTCGGCCTCCGGATAGACGACGATGGTGGCGCTCTTGCCCAGCTTGACGAGCTCGTGCTCCATCTGGCGCACGCCATCGACCGGGATCCCCTGATCCTTGCCGCCGAAGAGGCCGAGGAGCGGCGCCTTCAGGGCGGCGAGCACTTTGGGATCGGTCTGTGTCCGCCCGTAGTACATAACTGCCGCCTGGATGCCGTCGGGAATGCCGAGCGCGGTCTCGAGCGACCAGCCGCCGCCGAAGCACCAGCCGACGACGCCGATCTTCGTCGCGCCGCCCTCCCGGACGAGAAACGCCTGCGCCTGGCGGAGATTCTCCATCAGCCGCGCCGGCTTCTCCATGGCGCTCTGCATCGCCGCCATGGCCTGCTCGGGCGTGGTCGCCACCTTGCCCTCGTAGAGATCGACCGCGAGGACGAGATAGCCCTCGCCGGCGAAGCGCCGCGCCATGGCGCGGATGTTGTCGTTCAGGCCCCACCACTCCTGGATGACGAGGAGCGCCGGCAGCGGTTTCGTCGCCGGCGCACTGAGGACTGGCCGAGTGAGGTAGCCCTTGACCGCCTTGCCGTCGAGCGTCGCGTAGACGATCTCTTCGGCAGCAACGGTCTGCGCCGGCGCTGGCACCGTGGCCGGGCTGGCCACCGCCGTGTCGTGCTGGTGCTCCTTGGCCATCTTGGCGGCGTAGTCGGCCTTGGCGGCGGCATCTACGGCGGCAGCCGCGGCATCCGGCTGGCCGGACTGCGCCTGGGCGGGGGAAACCATCCCGACGAGCGCGGCAGCGAGGGTGAGGGCTACGGTGACGAGAGTCTTCGAACGCATGCGGAATCTCCTTCGCAGTGAAGGCCGCAGCCTATCGAAAGCCGTAGAATCCCGTTTCTTGAAAGTCCGCACCGCTTTGCTCGCCATGCTGTTGCTGGACCTCGCCGCCGCTGCTACCTGGTTCGCCGGGCGCTACGGCTCGGAGCGGCCGGAGGCCCTGCGGCTCTTCCTCCTGTGGGCGCTGCCCGGCCTGGTCTACCTTTGCGGCCTCCTGACGCGCGAGCCGAAGCTGCGCCCGACGGTCGCGGGCGCACCGGCGCCGCGGTTGCGGCTGCCGGGAATCCCGCTGCCGGCGCTGCCGCCGGTCAAGCCGGTCCTGCCGCTGCCGGCGACGAAGCTGCCGGCGGCGGGCGGGAGCGTCGCTCCGGCGCCCGCCGCCGGGGCGCGCTGGTCGCGGTTGTCGTTCTGGATCGCGCTCGCCGTCGTCCTCGATCTGGCGCCGCTCGGCATCGGCTTCGAGGCCGGCTGGCTGACCTTCACCCTGGGCGACGCCCAGCCCTTCTCGAGCCGCCTGATGACCGCGTTCTGGGCGTGGCCCCTCCTCGTGATGGTGGCGATCCGCTTCTCCGAGCGCACCCTGCGCGGCCAGCTCTTCGGCGGGCTCGCCGAGGGCTGGGGAGCGGCCGGCGCCTGGGCGCTCACCCTCCTCTGCGGCACGGCGCTGGCGCTGCCGGCGATCGCCCCCGGCTTCGCCTTCGGCGCGCCGCTCGTCGTCGCGGCGGGGCTCGCCACCGCCCTCGGGCGCGAGATCGGCGCCACCGTTCTCTATCGCGCCTCCGGTTTGATGGCGGCCGGACTCTTCCGCGGCACCCTGGTCTTCCTCGACTTCTTCCTCGTCGCCGACTGGCTGCACCCGGTCTTCCCGAGCGCCGACTACAGCAGCAGCGCCGGCACCTTTCATCTGCTGCGCGCCGCCTCGCCGCTGGTCGCGGCGCTGCTGCTCGCCCGGGCCCTGCCGGCAGCGCGCACCACTCCGGCACCCGAGAGCGCGACGGCCTGAGCCGGCGGCGGCACGTCCCTTGCTTTGCAGACTGGCGAGTCAGAAGAGTCTGAGGGCCTGGTACCGTCCGAAAGTCGCGAGGAGACGTCGATGTCCAGCAGTCGCCAGCGCCGCTCCGCCCACTGCGCCGTTCTCTGCCTCGCTCTCCTGACTGCCGCCGCGTCCGCACCGGCCCGGGCGCAGGAACCGGTAGCCCCGTCAGCGCCGTTCTCCGAGCGCGTCGATGTCGAGGTCGTGAGCGTCGACGTCATCGTGACCGACTCCAAACAGGGACGGGTCCTGGACCTCCAGAGGGACGATTTCGAGCTCCTGGTCGACGGCCAGGCCGTTGCGATCGACTACTTCGCCGCACCGCGCCGGCCGGCGCCGCCGGCGCGGGCCCCCGCGCGCGGCGCCGCGCGGGGGGGGGCGCCGCCCACCCCGCCCCCCCCCGG
>JBGARM010000436.1:0-2849 GCA_044230215.1 Thermoanaerobaculia bacterium
GCGCGCGCCGGGGTCGGAGACGGCCGGCGTACCGGCGTCCGAGACCAGCGCCAGCGTGCGCCCCTCGCGCAGCAGACGCACCAGCCGCTCGGCGGCGGCCGCCTCGTTGTGCTCGTGCAGCGAAAAGGTCTCGCTGCGGATGCCGAAGTGCTCGAGCAGGCGGCGCGTGTGCCGCGTGTCCTCGCAAGCGATGGCGTCGGCGCCGCGCAGCACCTCGAGCGCGCGCGCGCCGATGTCGCCGAGGAGACGCGGCTCAAGTACCGGTTTCTCGACCTGCGGCGCCCGGAGCTGGCGCGGAACTTCATCCTGCGGCACGAGATCACGCATGCCGTCCGCGGCTACTTCCACGAGCAGGGCTTTCTCGACATCGAGACGCCGATCCTGACCAAGTCGACGCCGGAGGGGGCGCGCGACTATCTCGTGCCGTCGCGCGTGCATCGCGGCGAGTTCTATGCCCTGCCGCAATCGCCGCAGCTGTTCAAGCAGCTGCTGATGATCGCCGGCTTCGAGAAGTACATGCAGATCGCGCGCTGTTTCCGCGACGAGGACCTGCGCGCCGACCGCCAGCCCGAGTTCACCCAGATCGATCTCGAGATGTCGTTCCCGACCGAAGAGGACATCTTCGCGCTCATCGAAGGGCTCTTCGCGCGCATTTTCCCGATGGTAGGCATCGCCGTAGCGACGCCGTTCCGTCGTCTGACCTACGACGACGCGATGGCGCGCTACGGCAGCGACAAGCCCGACCTGCGCTTCGGCGTCGAGATCCGCGACGTCACGGCGGTGGCAGCCGCCTCGTCGTTCAAGGTTTTCCAGAAGGTCGCCAGCGAAGGCGGCGTGGTGCGCGCCATCGTCGTTCCGAACGGGGCCGCGATCAGCCGTTCGCAGACCGACCTGTGGAGCGATTTCGTCAAGAAGCAGGGTCTGCCGGGCGTTCTGCTGCTCAAGCGCGCGAACGGCGAGCTGACATTTTCGGTCAAGCAGGGCCTGGCGCCTGCCGAGCTCGAGGCCATCGCCGATGCGCTCGCGATGCAGGATGGCGAGATCGCGGTCCTCGCGGCAGGCAAGCCGATGACGGTTTCTCCGGCGCTCGGCGCCCTCCGCCTCGAGCTCGCCCGGCAGTACGACTGGATTCCGGCCGACCGCTACGAGTTTCTCTGGGTCACCGGCTTCCCGCTGCTCGAGTGGGGGGCGGAGGAGAAGCGGTGGTTCTCGATGCACCATCCCTTCACCTCCCCCGACCTGGCTGGAGTTGCCGCCCTCGCCGACGATCCGGGGTCGCTCAAGGCGCGCGCCTACGATGTAGTGCTGAACGGCACCGAGCTCGGCGGCGGCTCCATCCGGATCCACGATCGCGACCTGCAGGAACAGGTCTTCCGGCTGCTCGGTATCGGCGAGCAGGAGGCGCGCGAACGCTTCGGCTTCCTGCTCGACGCCCTCCGGCTGGGGGCTCCGCCGCACGGCGGCCTGGCTCTCGGGCTCGACCGCATCGTCATGCTGATGACCGGCGCGCCGTCGTTGCGCGACGTCATCGCTTTCCCGAAGACCGCCTCGGCTTCCTGCCTGCTGACCGAGGCGCCTTCGGCCGTCGACGCCCGGCAGCTGCGCGAGCTCGGCCTGGCGCTCGTTCCGGCCAGCAAGGTCTGACATCCGGATGGAGCCGGGCGGCGCGCCTCTCCGACTCCGTCACGCCCAGGGCGAGACGCGAATCGTCGTCGGCGAGGACTGCTTCGCCGGGGCAGTGGCCGCGAGTCCGGAGCTCTGGCGCGGCCGCACCGTCTTCCTGGTCTCGAGCCCGACGGTCCTGCGCCTGCAAGGGGCGACGCTCGCCCCGCTGCGCGCCGCGGCGCCGGCGCTGGTCGAGCTCGTGGTTCCGGACGGCGAGGCGGCGAAGTGCCTCGAGGTCGCGGGCCGGCTCTGGGAGGAGATGGCGCGCGCCGGCGGCAAGCGCGACAGCGTCGTGGTCGCTTTCGGCGGCGGCAGCGTGGGCGATCTCGCCGGTTTCGTCGCCGCGACCTTCCTGCGCGGCGTCGCCTTCGTGCAGCTGCCGACGACTCTCCTGGCGCAGGTCGATGCTGCGATCGGCGGCAAGACGGCGATCGACATCGCCGCCGGCAAGAACCTGGTCGGGGCGTTCCACCAGGCCGCGCTGGTGGTGGCGGAAAGCGTCTGGCTCGAGACCCTGCCGCGCGCCGAGGTGCGGTCCGGCCTGGTCGAGGCGATCAAGATGGCGGCGCTGCTCGACCTGGATCTGCTGGCGCGGATCGAGCGCGACCTCGAATCCCTCCTCGACGGCCAGCCGACGGCGCTCGCGCCGGTCGTCCGGGCCGCCGCGGCGGCGAAGATCGGCGTCGTGGAGCGCGATCCGTTCGAAGGTGGCGAGCGCCAGCTGCTCAACTACGGCCATACCTTCGGCCATGCCCTCGAGGCCTCCGCCGGATACGGGGCGATGCTGCACGGCGACGCGGTCGGCTGGGGAATGCGCTTCTGCCACCGGCTGGCCCGGCGCCGGGGCGCGGATGCCGCCTTCCTGGCGCGCGTCGAGCGTCTTCTCGATCGCTGCGGGATCCCGCTACCGCCAGCAGTCGAGGCCGACGGGGTGATCGCCAGCCTGGGGCGCGACAAGAAGGCGCGCCAGTCGGGGCTGACCTGGATCCTGCCGATGGCGCCCGGAGCGGGGGAGCGGGTGCAGGGGATCGGGGAGACCGAGGTCGCGGCGGAGGTCGAGCGCGGTGCGCTGCGCGCGGGCCACGTCGGCCTCGGGGTGTCCGTCGCGGAGGTACTGCTAGATTGCGTCTCCGGCGCGCTCGTCGTCGAGCTCGACGCTCTCGGTGAAGGGCGCGCGCGTGGTG
>JBGARM010000437.1:0-2848 GCA_044230215.1 Thermoanaerobaculia bacterium
GCCGGCGACGCGGCGAACCTGTTCTGGGACGGCCGCGCCGACAACGCGCTGGTCGACCCGGAGACACTGCAGGTCGTCCTTGCCGCCGGCGCGGCGCTCGAGACCCAGGCCCTCGCCCCGATTCTCAATTCCACCGAGATGGCGCACGGCGCGCGGGACTGGAGCGAGGTGATCGGGCGACTCCAGGCCGCGGCGCCTCTGGCCCTCGCAGAGGCGCTGCCGGCGGAGCTCAACGACGGCGTCGGCGGGCGCTCCTATCCGGAGCTCTTCGCGGCGGCGTTCGGCACGCCGGAGATCTCGGCGACGCGCATCGCCATGGCGATCGCGAGCTACGAACGGACGCTGGTTTCGAACCAGACGCCGCTCGACGTCGCGCTCTCCGGCGGCGCGCCGCTGACACCGCTCGAGCAGCAGGGCCGGGCGGTCTTCGCCAATCGCAACTGCGCCGTCTGCCACGGTGGCGCTCTGCTCTCGAACGACGCGTTCTTCTACACCGGGGTCCGCCCGCCGGAGGAAGACCTCGGCCGCTTCGCCGAGACCGGCAACAACGGCGACCGCGGAGCGATGCGCACGCCGACGCTGCGCAATGTCGCCCTGCGGGCTCCCTACATGCACAACGGCGAGATCGCGACGCTTTCCGAGGTGATCGACTTCTACGACCGGGGCGGCGACTTCAACGCGCCGAACAAGAACCCGCTGATCGTTCCGCTGAACCTGTCGCCGCAGGACAAGGCGGCACTGCTCGCTTTCATGACCCGTCCGCTCACCGATCCACGGGCCGCCGCCGAAACGGCGCCGTTCGACCGCCCGCATCTGTTCTCCGAGTCCGATCGGGTGCCGTACGTCGAAGGCGCGGGAGTCGTCGGCGGCGGCGGCATCGAGCCGCAGGTCGTCGCTCTCGAGCCGCCGTTCGCCGGCAGCCCAGGCTGCACGGTAGGAGTCTGGGGAGCACTGGGTGGAGCGACGGCGGTGCTGGCGATCGACGACAGCGATCCGGGACTGACGCCGCCGCCCACGGCGGCGCTGGCGCGCGAAGAGCTGACGCTCTCGGGCAGCGGCGCCACCGGCGGTTGGGGCTCGGTGAGCCTGGCGATTCCCGCCGACATCGCGCTCTACGGCTCGAGTTGGTACGGGCGCTGGTACGTCGCCGATCCGGCCGCTGCCGGCGGCTTCGCCGTCAGTCCGCTGCTGCGATTCGCGGTCTTTCCCAGCCGGCGCGCGCCGGGCACGACCTTGCTCAGCGACGGTTTCGAGGGCGCGACGACGGCGGCGTGGACGGTCGCGGTACCGTGAATCCGGCGGCCGGCGCGCGCTGAGCGATCAGGCGCGCGGTCCGGCGCCGATCGGCTGGCGCAGGAACTCGGCGAGAGCTTCGTCTTCGGTGTGGATGTGGGTCAGCATCCACATTTCGAGGCTCTCGATGGCGGCCTTGGCATCCGCGGCCGGATCGCCGAGGACCCGCGTCGAGAGCTCGCGGAGCTCGGCAATGAGGCGGTCGTGTTCCACCAGGTGCGACGCGAAGCCGGGATAGGCGTGCAGTCGCATCAGGTGCTGCTCCGCCAGGAAGTGAGCATTGGCGAAGGTTTCGAGCTGATCCATCAGCACGACGACTTTGGCGCGATCTTCGCCGGCCAGCGCCTCCTGCAGCGCGCGCACCATCTGCAGCTCGAGCGCGTGCTCGTGGTCCATGGTGTCGATCCCGGTCGCTGCGTTCTCGTCCATTCGGCTGGTCGGCATCGCTCGCTCCTGTCCCTTGTCGGCCGCAGGCGGTCTTGCAGCGGATTGTACGCGCAGCCCGGCCTTAGGTCCCCGGTCCGTCGGGTGGGCCGTCGAGGCCGACGAGGCGCAGCAGGACGAGGGCGTTGGTCGTCGTCGCGAGCCCTTCGCGGAGCCGGTAGTCGAAGGTCATGCGGGGGCCGTCCGGCCCCTCTTCGACCGTCTCGCGAAAGTGCACGTTGTGAAGATGCGCGGCGAGCGCCGGCACGCGGGCGATCTCCAGGTCGTGGGTCGAAACCGCGCCGATCGCGCCGGAAGCCAGCAGGCGTTCGACAATCTTGCCGACCGCGATCCGGCGCTCTTCGCTGTTGGTCCCGCGCAGGATCTCGTCGAGCAGGAAGAGCACCCGCGGCGCATCGCCGGCGGGAGCTGCTGCGCGGGCGACGATCTGTTGCAGCCGCTGCAGCTCGGCGAGGAAGAACGAAACCCCTTCGACGAGAGAGTCGTCGATCCGCCCGCTGGTCTCGACCGCGAGCGTCGGCAGGCGGAGGGCTTGCGCGCAGACCGGCGCTCCGGCCTGCGCCAGCAGGGCGTTGACGCCGATCGCCCGCAGCAGGGTGCTCTTGCCCGACATGTTGGAGCCGGTCACCAGCAACAGGCGGCCGCGCGGCCCGACCTCGACGTCGTTGCCGACGCGCGCGTTCTCGCCGAGGAGAGGGTGCCCGAGGCCCGTTGCCGTCAGGCACTCGGCGGTCGGATCGACCTCGGCAAACGCCCAGCCGGGATGGTCGAAACGCACGCCGCCGAACGCCGCCAGCACTTCGAGCTCTCCGGCCGCCGCCAGCCACTCGCCGGTGAACCGGCCGGCGCGCCGCTGCCAGGCGCCGACGCGCTCGAGGAGCAGGAGATCCCAGGCCATCGCCGCCTGCAGCAGCGTGTGGACACTCGAATGGCGCACGTCCGAGAGCTCGGACAGCCGGTGCAGGCGGGCCAGCTCGCGCGCGGCGTCGAGGCCGCGCGCCTGGATGCGCGTCAGCGCCGCGAGCGCCGCCGCGTACAGCGGGCCGGATTCGGCCCCGCCCTGCAGCGCCGCCAGCATGTGCGTGGAACCGAGGTCCTCGAGCAGCACCAG
>JBGARM010000438.1:0-2847 GCA_044230215.1 Thermoanaerobaculia bacterium
AATGCCGCTCACCCGGCTGGCGACGACCGGCAAGCCGTCGAACATGGCTTCGAGGACGACCAGGGGCATTCCTTCGTAGATCGACGGCACGACGAGGGCGGCCGAATGCGCCAGCAGCCAGCGGATCTCCGCCGGGCTGCGGCGGCCGAGAAAGTCCACCTGCCCGCTCACCCCGAAGCGCGCGGCGGCGCGCTCGATCGCCGGCCGGTGCTCGCCGTCGCCGACGATGCGCAAGCGCGGCATCTGGCCCTCTGCCCGCAGCAGGGCGAGCGCGCGCAGAAGCACCTCGACCCCCTTGCGCAGACGGAGACGGCCGACGAAGAGAAGTCCGGGAGCGTCGTCCGCCGCCACCTCGGGCACCGCTCTCGGCTCCGCCGGCATGCCGCCCGAGGCGTTGGGCAGCACCGCAGTGTCGCGGGCTCCGTAGTCGCGGGCGAGCTCCCCGGCCGTCGTCGCGCTCGGCGCTAGCACGAGGTCGGCGGCCCGCGCCGTGCGCCGTCCGAGCAGGATCTGCAAAGGCGCCTTGTAGCGCCGGAAGCGGATCTCGGTCGCGCCCGGCTCGCCGAGGATCTCCTCGCCCCAGCGCAACGTCCGGACGGCGCGGCGTTCCTCGACGTAGCTCACCTGCAGCAGGGCGACGAGCAGCGGGCGCCGTCGCCGGCCGCCCAGCCAGGCGGCGAGCAGCCCGCTGTCGGACTCGTGCAGCTGCACGACATCCGGCCGGAAGGCGGCGATCCGCCGCAGGGCCGGGCGGACGATGGCCAACGGAAAGAGGACCTTCGGTCCGCGCGCCCCGTCGCCACCGCGGCCGAGCACTTCGACCTCGTGGCCGCGCGCGCCGAGACCGGCGGCGAGCTGCAGCACCTGCTCGCCGACGCCCGACAGGTCGTTGGGCGGCAGGGTGTTGGCGATCAGCAGGACGCGCATCGCTCGGACTCCCTAGCCGCCCGCCAGCTGGTCGCCGAGGCGCGACGCCCGTGCCTCGACCCGATCCCGCAGCCGGGCATACTCCGGCGCGGCAAAACGCTCGACGATCTGGCGCGCATCCTGCCGGGCGCGCTCGATCCAGGCCAGATGGGTGGCGAGGTCGGCAACCCGGAAACGCGGCAGGCCGGCCTGGCGGGTGCCGAGGAGATCGCCGGGACCGCGGATCGCGAGGTCGGCTTCGGCGATGGCGAAGCCGTCGCGGGTGGCGGCGAAGACCTCGAGCCGTTTCGTCCCCTCCTCCGAGAGACGGCCATGGATCGCCAGACAGTGCGACGCCGCGCTGCCCCGTCCGACGCGGCCGCGCAGCTGATGCAGCTGGGCGAGGCCGAAGCGCTCGGCGCTCTCGACGATCATCCACGAGGCGTTGGGGACGTCCACGCCGACCTCGATGACCGTCGTCGCAACGAGCACCTTGATCTTTCCGGCAGCGAACTCCTGCATGATCCTTTCGCGCTCCACCGCCGGGATCTTTCCATGCAGGACGGCGCTCGGAAAGTCGGCGAGGTAGGCGCGCACCTTCGCGCCGAGGGCGGCGAGCGAGGCGGCGGGGATCTCCTCGCTCTCCTCGATCAGCGGGAAGACGACGTACCCTTGTGCCCCCGCGGCAAGCTCGGCACGCAGGCGGCGGTAGGCCTCCTTGCGCTCGCTGCCGGGGAGGACCTCGGTCACGAGGGTGCCGCGGCCGGGCGGCATCTCGTCGATCTGCGAGACGTCGAGATCGCCGTAGAGCGTCAGGGTGAGGGTGCGCGGGATCGGCGTCGCCGTCATCACCAGGATGTCGGGCTGGTCCCCCTTCGACTGCAGGACCTTGCGCTGCTCGACGCCGAAGCGGTGCTGCTCGTCGATGATCGCGAGTCCCAGGCGAGCGAAGGAGATACCGCGCTGGATGAGCGCGTGGGTGCCGACGGCGATCTGCACCGAGCCGTCGGCGAGCGCCCGGCGGGTCGCCGCGGAGGAGCCGGAGGCGCTCACCAGCTCGATGCGGCAGCGGTCGCCCAGCAGGCGGCGCAGATTGGCGAAGTGCTGCTCGGCGAGGAGCTCGGTCGGCGCCATGAATGCGGCCTGCAGGCCGCTGCCGGCGGCGAGCAGCAGGCAGATCGCGGCGACGATCGTCTTGCCGCTGCCGACGTCCCCCTGCAGCAGGCGCAGCATCGGCTGCGGTCGCCTGAGGTCGTCGACGATCTCCTTCACCACGCGCTTCTGCGCTCCGGTGAGGGCGAACGGCAGCATGGCGCGCGCCGCAGCGCGGGCCTGGTCGTCGATGCGATAGCGGTGGCTCTTCTCCACCGCGACCTCGAGCGCGCGCCGGCGGGCGAGCTGAAGCTGGAACTCCAGGAGCTCGCCGTAGGCGAGCCGGGAGTGCGCCGCGCTCTCGCCGCGGTTGAGGGCTTCGACGTCGGTGTCGGCCGCCGGCCGGTGCAGTTGCCGCAGCGCTCTCGGCAGCTGCGGCAGCGCATAGCGCTGCAGAAGCTCCGGCGGCAGCAGATCGGCGGCGTCGGCGGCGTCGAGCGCCGGCAGGGCCTGCTCGAGCAACCGGCTGAAGAGACCGGACGGCATTCCCGCCAGACGCGAGTAGATCGGCACGATGCGCCCGGTGCGGTCGCCCTGCGCGGGATCGACCGCCTCGCAGGTCGGGTTGGTCATCTCCCACAGGCCCCAGTCGGCCCCTTTCACCGTGCCGTGCAGCAGCCACGAGGCGCCGGAAGCTTGCTGGAGGCGCGTGAGAAGGTACGGCTGGTTGAACCAGGAGACCGGGATCGACCCGGTGTCGTCCACCAACCGCCCGCGCACGATCACCAGACCCCGCCGGCGCGTGCGGATCGCCCGCAGGTCCTCCATCCGGCCGGCGATCGTCCAGGT
>JBGARM010000439.1:0-2826 GCA_044230215.1 Thermoanaerobaculia bacterium
GAAGCTCGCGGGCCCCTCTACGATCCGCGGTTCGCGTCCGGCGAGGTGCCGGGCGTGCCCTGCGCGACCACCCGGCGGCCGTCATCCCGGCGGCCGACCCGAGCGGGAGTGGCTACAAGCTCCGCCTTGTCCTTCAGCCCGGCCGACCGCCCCTCCAGCCCCACGAGCTGACCGACCTGCAGGTCGCCTGGCAGGGACCGCTGCCGCCGGCCCGCGAGACGCGATCGGACGAAGCCCTGCGCGAAGACCTGAAAGCGCTGGGATATCTTCACTGACGAGCGGGGAACCGGAACTGATGGCGAGCGTCGAAGAGAACCGTGATCACTGGCGAGACTACGACTGGTCGCGTGGCGGCGAGGAGTGGTCGGAATCCTGGGGCGGCAGCGAAGTGCAATGGCAGGGGGCGATCCTGCCGCGCATCGCGCCGTTCCTGCCCTGCGCGAGCGGGTTGGAGATCGCCTGCGGACATGGGCGCTGGTCGCAGCATCTGCGACCTTTCTGCCGCCAGCTCGTCCTGGTGGACCTGGTGGAGGACGCCGTCGCCGCCTGCCGGAAGCGGTTCTCCGGCGACCGTCGCGTGCGCTGTTACCAGAACGACGGGCGGTCGCTACCGATGGCGGCGGCGCAGTCGCTGGATTTCGTCTTCAGCTTCGACTCGCTCGTGCACTGCGAGCTCGCCGAGCTCGAAGGCTATCTGGCCGAGCTCGCCCGGACGCTGACGGCGAACGGCGCCGGCTTCCTGCATCACTCGAACTTCGCCGCCGTGCTCGCCGCCAAACCGGGCTCCTACAATCACTTCTGGCGCGCCGAGTCGGTCAGTGCCGAGGCGGTCGAGCAGGCCTGCGGCCGGCTCGGGCTGGTTTGCATCTCCCAGGAGCTGGTCAACTGGGGCGGCATTCCCGCCTGCGACTGTTTCTCGATCGTCACCCGGCCGGGGTCGGTCTGGGAGCGCGAGCTGGTGCGGGTCGAAAATCCCCATTTCATGGCCGAGGCCTCCAGTCTGCAGCTTCGCGCCCGGGTTCAGCCCGTCCCCAGGGGGGCGGAAAGAGCCGGCCGGGGCCTCACCGCCCGGCTGCGCCGGTTCGGTCGCGGGCTCTTCTTTGCCCTCGGTGCCGGCCGCATAGAATGACTTTCGAACGGTGGGAACGGGGGGGCGGTTTTCGACTCTAGTGAAGTAGGCATCGAATCCAGAGTCACCCTGAAAGCGCAATCGTGGCGTAAAGACGCCATTTATCGAGATTCTCAAAAGGAGAAGGAAATGAAGAAGATCGGTCTTGCAGTCCTGCTTCTGGCCGTCGGAATCCTGGTCGCGGCGGCTCCGGCCTCGGCGGTCAACAGCCTCGTGGTCAACGCGGGCGCGGCGCTCAACGCGACGAACTTCGGTCTCGCGGTGACGGTCGGCACCGGCGCTGGCGACAACAACGCGGTCTATGTCCAGAGCAGCCATCCCACCGACGAGACGCACATGGAAATCCGTTTCCGCGTGCGCATCCTGAGCCTCGACGCTCCGGCCACCGGCCCGGGCCGCAACTTCCGCATGCTGAACATGGCGGACGACACGGCGGCTGCGACGCCGCACAAGATCATCTTCCTGCAGCGTCAGGCGTCCGGCAACTGGCGCCTGCTGGCCTGGACGTACACCAACAGCGCGGCCTATGAGTTCGTCGGCGGCTTCTTCCTCGCCGGTTACCACAACGCTGCCGACCGTCAGATCCGCTGCGAGTGGACGAAGGCTACGACCCCGACCAACGGCTCCTTCCGTTGCGAGCGCACCGATTCGCCGGGCACCCAGTTCTTCCAGCGCACGGACATCAACGACAGCAACTTCCAGACCGACTTCGTCCAGGCCGGCTTCTTCGACTTCGACAACTTCGGTGCTGGCAACGGCGGCGGCGGCAAGCTCGACTTCGACGAGTACGAGTCCTACCGCTGAGTCGGACGTAGGGAAGCAGGGAGCGCGTCGGCCGGGTCGGTTCCCGGGCGGCGGTTCTACCGGGGGCCGGTTCCGCGAGGAGCCGGCCCTTCGGCTTTTACCAAAGGTCGTGCTGGCGGAGGAAACCGTTGCGGCGCGCGAAGGCGATGTCGAGCTGGCCGAGGGCGCCGTCGATCGGCCGGCGGATCTGGCCCGCGATGTCGTAGATCTCGTAACCGCGCTCGGCCATGAACTCGATCACCTCGCGCAGCAGCGGGATGTCGTCGAGGAAGGCGTAGAGAGAGGTCTCCAGGACGAGGACTTCGGTTTGGCCGAAGATCGACGGACAGCCGCGCAGAACCTCGAGCTCGAACCCTTGGACATCGAGCTTGACGAGGTCCGGCAACTTGCCGCCGCTCTCCTGGAGCAGGTCGTCGAGCCTGCGCATGGGAGCTGGCCGCTGCTCTCCTCGGGCCTCGCGCGCCGGATCACGGTGCGGCAGGAACGACGAGCCCTGGAGGTCCTCCCAGATCGTCTGCAGGCGCGTCTCGTTGTGCGCGCCGGCGGCGGTTGCGACCCAGCGCACCCCCGGAAGCCGTGCGCAGAGCTCGTCGAGCGCACCCGCCAGCTCGGGCTGCGGCTCCAGCATCAGCACCTCGGCATTCGGATAGACTTCTTTCAACATCTCCGTCCAGTGGCCGCGATGGGCGCCGACATCGACAGCGAAGTTCGGCGTGAATCCCCGTTCGCGCAGAAAGCGCAGGAACGTCCGCATGTCGGCGAACGGGCGATCCATGACGGCGGAGGATGCGGGCGGGATCATGAGGGCCTGCAATCCTATCTCCGCTCCAGCATCACGAGCTATATTCCATGCCGCCGGCCTTTCGCCGGATAGCGACGAACGGAGCGCGGTC
>JBGARM010000043.1:0-13309 GCA_044230215.1 Thermoanaerobaculia bacterium
CCGTGCGGGGCGCAGATCAGCGAGTCGTGCCGCGAGGCGCTGCGCTCGGTGATCGAGGCGACGCGCGCGGGGCTGCTGGGGAGCGGGCCGCGGTGGATCGGCGCGGGCGCGGCGGCGACGGGCGCCTGCGCCGCTTCGGACGGTGTCGGGGGCGCTACTGCGAGCGGCGCCGCGGCCAGCGGTCCGGCGGCAGCCTGGCCGGCGATCCGGGCCTCGAGCGCCGCGATGCGCTGCTCATACTCGGCGCGCAGCTGGGCAAGCTCGTTGCGCAGTTGGGTAATGGAGTCGACTTCGACAGACGGCGGGGCCGCGGCCGGCGTCGGACCCTGTGCCGAGCCGGAGGCGCAGAAGACGACGGCCAGAGTCGCCGCCGCAAGAAGCGGTTGGATGCGCATCGAGAGCTCCTCGGCGTTCGCCCCGGTGGGGACGAAGCGCGGTTGAACGATGGATTGTCCGCGCGCCGGCGCGATCGCCGGGCGGCGGTGGAACCGAACCGTTCAGCCGGCCGGGGGGCCGCGGGGGGAGGCGGAGGAGGGGGAATCGGGCACCACCGGCGCGGTGTCGGCCGGTCGTTCGAGCGGCAGGAGCTCGGTCGGCGCGACCGGCGCCGCCGAATCGGGACGAATGCCGCGGGCCTGGGCTTGCAGGGCGCAGGTCGCACAGGCTGGCTCCCGCAGCTCCTGGGAGCGGTCGAAGTGGTGCGGAATCCGCGGGTGGCTGGCCGTCGGCTCGAAGGCCCCGCCCACTTCGATGGCACTGTGGTGGTTGGCGAGGTTGTGCAGCTCGAGCGCACCGCTGGTCAGCAGCAGGCAGCACAGCAGCGCCGCCGCCCTGCGCCAGGCGGCGCCGGGAAGGAAAGCGGAGTGGGCGACGGACGGGCTCACGGGCTCAGGTCCGGCGCAGGTTCTGCTGGAAGTCCGCGAAATAGAAGCCGGCCCAGAGGATGAACGGCAAAGCGAGCTTGAAAGGCAGATCGAGCAGGTGCTTGCCGAAGCCCCAGAGGTTCTGGGCGACCGGTCCGTAGTGCTCGTTGCTCCAGGCGCCGAGTTGGGTCGAATAGACGAACTTCACGAAGAAGAAGACTACCAGGATGTGAAAGACGATCGAGATCAGCAGCGCCCAGCCGAGATTCTCGGCGCGACGCCGGCGCTCGACCGCCGGCACGGCGAGGAAGAGGGCGAGAGTCAGAATCAGGTTGAAGTGCAGGTCGGTGATGCGGAAGCGGTAGACGAAGCCGTCCTTGCCGGTGAGGTCGCTCCGCGTCACCAGCACCTGGTGGGTCTCCTGAACGTAGAGCCGGGTTACCGCGGGGAACTCGCCGGCGCGGGTGAGGCGCTCGCCGGCGAGAGCCAGGAACCGGTTGTAGAACGGCGTGCAGAGCACCCAGAGGGCGACCGCCGGCAGAAGCCAGAGAAGGAGGTTGCGGACGAGCCGGCCCGCCCATGAACCCGTCGTCGGACTGCTGCTCGCCTGACCTGCCATCCTTGGCTCTCGACTGGAACCTAGGTCGACGAGGCGTGCTTGGGACCGAGCGGGTCTTTCGGACCGGCTGGCGGACCCGGTGGCGGACTGGCTGGCAGGTTGCCGGCGAAGCGATTGGCCCACAGGATCCACAGCAGGACGCCCGACAGGATCACCACGGTCTGCCAGATGACCGTGTGCGAGCTGTCGAACAGCTTGGGCAGGTAGACGCCGGTGAGGAAGAGCGCCACGACCCGGATCAGATTGACCAGCTGGATGGCGACGAAGCCCAGTCCGACTCCGAGGAGGCGCGACTTCCAGGTCGCCGGAAAGGCGAGGACGGCGGCGAAGTAGATCAGCATCGCTTCGACGCCGTTGCAGCCGTTGCGGATGTTGACTGCGAAGCGCTCGCTGCGGATGACCGTGCCGTTCATGGTCGTTTGCTGGCCGAGGAGATTGAGCGTCGCGCCGCCAGCGCGGGCGATCGCGGCGGTGAACGGCTCGATGACGCGGTCGTTGACCGGGTTGAAGGAGATGAGCGTGAAGCTCGCGCCGAGGATCAGCACGAACAGGATCAGGAAGCCGAGCTCCCGCCGGTAGCGTTGCCAGGCGGAGCCCGTCGTCACGTTCGGCTGGGGGGGAGGAGAGGAGGCTCGCATGAAATGTCCCCCGGGCGCGAGGGGAGGAGAGCCTACGACGCTCTCGGCGCCCTGTCCAGAATTGCCGGCAAGGGCGCGGGGATTCGATTGACAACCCGGACGAGCGGGCCATACCATCCTCCTGCTCGTCCACTCCGGTACCTTCGACTTGTCCCTCGTCACCAAAGCGACCATCCTCGACGCCGCCGAGATGCGTCGCATCGTCCGCCGCATGGCGGGAGAGCTGATCGAATCCGAGAGTCGGCTCGAGGATCTGATGTTGATCGGCATCCGCACCCGCGGCGTTCCGCTCGCCGAACAGCTGGCGGCCGACATCCTGCAGCTCGAAGGGAAGCGCGTGGCGATCGGCACGCTCGACATCACTCTGTATCGCGACGACCTTTCGCTGGTGGCGCCGAAACCGGTCGTTCGCGAGAGTCACTTTCCCGAGCCGATCGAGGATCGAACGCTGGTTCTCTGTGACGACGTGCTCTATACCGGCCGCACCGTGCGGGCGGCGCTCGACGCCCTGCTGGACTTCGGGCGGCCGAAGGCGGTTCGCCTGGCGGTGCTCGTCGATCGCGGCTGGCGGGAGTTTCCGATTCACGCCGATGTCGTCGGCCGGAAGGTTCCGACATCGGCGACCGAGGTGATCAAGGTCAGCTTCGAAGCCACCGACGGCGAGTCGAAGGTGCAGATTCTGGAACGCAAGCCCGAAGCATGATCCCTCCCGTCGATCGGCCGGGCGATCCGAGCGATCCGGGCGGGCGCTCTGCCGCCCGACCCGCGGAGGCCGAGGCGATCGCCTGGCGCCGCAAGGATCTGTTGGGCATCGCCGAGCTCTCGCTGGCGGAGATCGAGCTCATCCTCGCCACTGCCGAGTCGTTCGCCGAAGTCGCCCGTCGGCCGGTGAAGAAAGTGCCGACGCTGCGCGGCAAGACCGTGGTCAATCTCTTCTTCGAACCCTCGACCCGCACGCGCGTCTCCTTCGAGATCGCGGCCCAGCGGCTCTCGGCGGATGTGGTGAACTTCAGCACCACCGGCTCGTCGCAGTCGAAGGGCGAGACGCTGCGCGACACCACCCACAACATCGCCTCGATGTTCCCCGACTTCGTCGTCGTGCGCCATGCTCACCATGGCGTGCCGGCGATGCTGGCGCGCGAGCTCGCCTGCGGCGTCGTCAACGCCGGCGACGGTTCGCACGAGCACCCGACCCAGGCCCTCCTCGACGCCATGACGATCCGGCGTCGCAAGGGCAGGATCGCCGGGCTGACGGTCGCCCTGGTGGGCGACATCGCCCATAGCCGGGTGGCGCGCTCGAACATCCATCTGCTGACCCGCCTCGGGGCCCGCGTGCGCGTGGCGGGTCCCCGCACCATGCTGCCGGCGGCCATCGCCTCGATGGGCGTCGAAGTCTGCTACACGATCGAGGAGGCGGTCGAAGGAGCGGATGCGATCGTCATGCTCCGGCTGCAGCTCGAACGCCAGCGCAGCGTCCTGTTCCCGAGCCTGGGCGAGTACGCCAACCTCTTCGGGCTCAATCCGAAGCGCCTCGCGCTCGCCGCTCCCGACGCGATCGTCCTGCATCCCGGACCGATGAATCGAGGGGTCGAGATCACCAGCGAGGTCGCCGACGGACCCCATTCGGCGATCCTCGAACAGGTCGGCCAGGGTGTCGCGGTGCGGATGGCGGTGCTCTATCTGCTCGCCGGAGCGCAGAGACCGCCGTCATGAAGGCGACGCTACTCACCGGCGGGCGGTTGATCGACCCGGCTCAGGGCATCGACGGGGCGTTCGATCTCCTGCTCACCGACGGTGTCGTGGCGGCGGTCGGCGCGCCGGGGAGCTTGCGGGCGAAGGCAGCCGCCGCCTCGGGTGCGAGAGCCGGCGAGGAGCTCGAAGTGATCGAGCTCGAAGGCAAGGTCGTCTGCCCCGGACTGATCGACATCCATGTCCATCTCCGCGAGCCGGGTCAGGAGGCCAAGGAAACCGTCGCCACCGGCGTCGCGTCGGCCGTGGCGGGCGGCTTCACCCGGGTCGCCTGCATGGCCAACACCCTGCCGGCGAACGACAGCGGCTGGGTGACGAGCGTCATCGTGCGCGCCGCCGAGGTCGCGGCGCTCGCCCGGGTGCATCCGATCGGCGCCATCAGCAAGGGGCTCGAGGGCAAGGAACTGGCGCCGATGGGCGCCATGGTCGCCGCCGGAGCCGTCGCGGTCTCGGACGACGGCCGGCCGGTGTCGAACGCGGAGCTGATGCGGCGGGCGCTCGAGTACGCCCAGCACTTCGGTATTCCGGTGATCCAGCACGCCCAGGATATGGACCTGACGGGCGACGGCGTCATGCACGAAGGAGAGTGGTCGGCGCGCTCGGGCATGCCGGGGATCCCGGGTCTCGCCGAAGACGTGATGGTGGCGCGCGACCTGCTGCTGGTCGAGGAGACGGGAGGCCGCTACCATCTGGCGCACATGTCGACCGCGCGCGCGACGGGGCTGATGCGCGAGGCGAAGCGCCGCGGCCTGCCGGTGACCTGCGAAGTGACGCCGCATCACCTCCTGCTGACGGATCAGGCGGTGGTCGAAGCCGGCTTCGACGCCCAGTTCAAGATGAATCCGCCGCTGCGCGCGAGAAGCGACCGCGAAGCGCTGCTGGCGGCGCTCCTCGACGGCACGGTGGACGCCATCGCGAGCGACCATGCGCCCCACACCTCGGACGAGAAATGCTTCGAGTTCGAGCTCGCGCCGTTCGGCATCCTGGGCCTCGAAACCACCCTCGCCGTCTGCCTGGAGCATCTCGTGCGGCCCGGTCACCTGGCGCTCGGCAGGCTCGTCGAGCTGCTGACCTCGGGTCCGGCGCGGGTGTTGGGCCTCTCCGGCGGAACGCTCTCGCCCGGTTCCCCCGCCGACGTGACGGTCATCGATCTCGAGCGCCGTTGGGCGATCGAACCGAAGCAGTTCCGCAGCAAGTCGCGCAACACGCCGTTCGGCGGCTGGCCGGTGACCGGCGCCGCGGTGCGGACGATCGTCGGCGGCAAGACGGTTTTCCGGCTCGATGCCGCCGACCCGCTGGCTCCGGAACCTCCGGAAACTCCGGAATCCCCGGAGACGCCGTGACCCATCGCGAGCTTCTCGAGGCCGGTATCGCCGCCGCGGAGGCGGGCGCCGAGGTGCTGAAACGCTATTTCCGCAGCGGCGATCTCGAGGTGAGGACGAAGGCGCAGAACGACTTCGTCACCCAGGCCGACCACGAGAGCGAGGCCGTGCTGGTGGCCGAGCTCCTGCGCCGTTTTCCCGACCATCGGATCCTCGCCGAAGAGGGGAGCCTGAACAGCACCGCTTCGGGAGACTACGAGTGGGTCATCGATCCGCTCGACGGCACGACCAACTTCCTGCAGGGCCTGCCGGTCTGGGCGGTTTCGGTAGCCTGCCGGCGCGGCAGCGAGATTCTGGCCGGCGTCGTGCTCGATCCGCAGGGGGGCAATCTCTTCGCCGCCGCGCGCGGCGGCGGCGCCTTCTGGAACGGACGCCGGATGCGGGTCTCCGACCGGCCCGCGCTGCCCGGCGCCTTTCTCGCCACCGGCTATCCGTTTCGCGCCAAAGCGGCGCTCGACCTCTATCTCGGTCTCTTTCGCAGCGTCTTCACCGAGGCCCGCGCGATCCGGCGGTGCGGCGCTGCGGCGCTCGACCTCGCCTATGTCGCGGCGGGTGTCTACGACGGCTTCTTCGAGTTCCGCCTGTCGCCGTGGGACATCGCCGCCGGCGCCCTGCTGATCGAACAGGCAGGAGGAGTGCTTTCCGACCTCGACGGCGGCGACGGCTATCTCGTCTCGGGAAACGTCCTCGCCGGGAATCCCGGTGTCCACGCCGGGCTGCTGGCGATCGCCCGGGACCAGGCATCGGAGGCGGAGCTCGACCGTCTCGTGCCGTGAGCCGGGCTGACTCCGTCGAGCTTCACCTTCATCCGCGCAATGCACACGGCCGGATCCGGACCCTTCGCCTGAGCCGCCGCGGGCGGCGTCTGGGTCTCGCGCTGCTCGCTGTTTATGTGCTCTTCCTCGCCGGCGGCCTGCTGCTCGCTCCGCGGACGATCTCGAACCAGTTGCTGCAGCGTGAGTATCGCCTGCGGGTCGCCCGGCGTCAGCAGCTCGGCGAGCGCCTGCAGGCGTTGGTCGAACGCTTTGCCGAGCTCGGTCGCCAGGGGGAGGCGCTGCGCGATCGGGTCTATCGCATCCAGCGGGTCTACGGCATCCCGCAGCTCGCGGAGGGCGCGATGGCGACCTTTCCCGCGCGGTCGGCCGACCTCCCGGCGACGATTTTCGCCAGCACGCTGGCGCAGGGCAATCGCCTCGAGACGGCGCTCCGACTGGATCTCGACCAGACGGATCGGGCGCTCACCGCGATCGAAGGTTTCGAGAGCGCGCAGCGGGCGTGGGTGAACCAAGTCCCGGCGCGATCCCCGCTGCGCGGCGAAGATGTCGTGCTGACGAGCCCCTTCGGCAGCCGTCGCAGTCCTTATACCCGGGCGATGGAGTTTCACTCCGGAATCGATCTCGCAGCGCCCTCCGGGACCCGGATCTTCGCTCCCGTTGCCGGCGTGGTGGTCTGGGCGGGAGCGGTGGAGGCCGACCGTCGTGACGACTGGTGGCGGCTCGGAAAGACAGTCGTCATTGCCAGCGGCGACAGCTTCCGGACCATCTTCGGACACTGCCAGGAGATTCTCGTGCGGCCGGGTGTGCGGGTGCAGGCCGGCGATCCGATCGCCACGGTCGGCGACACCGGATGGGCGACCGGGCCGCACCTGCATTACGAGATCCGGCGCCGGACGGGCGCCGGCTGGATGGCGGTCGATCCGCGCGACTACCTGCTCGACCGCCCGCTCGAAGAACCCGAGCGCACCACTGCGGCGCGCAAGCCGAACAGCCTCGAAGCCCAGCCGCTCCCGCCGCAGTTCCTGCGCTAGCTCCTCGCAGTCGCGGCGGCGTCAGGGGTCTTCGGCGTCCCAGTGGAAGCGGTGCATCAGACGGTGAAGGATGGGCGCAAAAACGATGCCGGCGACCACCAGGACGGCCAGACCGGAGTAGAGGGCGTAGAGGCCTGCGAAGAGCTTGCCGCCGGCGGTCAGGGTCGTGTCGACAGGTCCCATGCCGCCCAGGAGCATCGCCGCGTTGAGGAAGGCGTCGATCCACCCGAGGTCCTCGAACCAGGCATAGCCCGCCATGCCGACGCCGAGGGAACCGGCAATGAAACCGAAGGCGACGAAGAAGTGGCGCACCAGCCGGCGCTGAAATGCCAGTCGCGGCAGCAGGGGATGATCTCTGTGCTCGTAGTGGAACATCTCCTCACCCTCCTGCGCTGCGCGTCGGCGAGCGGAACATGGCGACGCCGAACCAGACTGCGAAGACGCAGTAGAGACAGGCGAGAGCGATGAGCCCGGCTGGGCGATCGCCGCCGGTGACTCCCCGCACGAGGGCCAGACCGGCGCTGGTGAAGTGCAGGAGATTGCCGATGACGATCGGGCGGTTGTAGATCCCGCCGATGGCCATGTCGCGGACCGACCAGTTGAGGATCGCGAACCCGAGGTAGAGGCCGGCGATGACCTGCACGAGCAGGACGGCGGCGCTGTTGCCTCCGGCTCCCGCCCGGGCGGCGATCTCCTGCGGCAGAAAGCTCGCCGCCAGGCCGAGGACAGCCATGCTGGCGGCGCTGAAAGTCATCATCCACTTTGTCTGCACGGGCCCCCGTCCATTTCCGAGTGAGGCCTGCAATTCTAGCTGCGAACGGGGCGAACGGGGCGTGCGGAGCCGGCGACTTCGATAGAGTTTCCGCATGGACGCCACGACGTGGAGTCACCGGCTGCCGATTCCGGTGCGCCTGCCGCCGCGCCTCGGCGTCCGCTGGTCGAGAGCGGCGAGAGCCCGTTGACCGATAGGCCTCCAGCTCTCCCGAGGGCCGCCGGGCAACGATGGCGACCGCTGCTGGCGTGGGCGGTCCTGCTGATCGGCGGCCTGCTTCTGGCGGCTGTCGTCGCGCCGTTCGGTTATTCCGCGCTGCTCGAGCTCCTGCCAGCCGCGGACTGGCCGTTCTCTCGCGTCTTCAACCGCACGGCGATGGCGATCGCCGCCGTGCTGCTCTTCCTTCTGCGCCGACCGCTCGGGTGGAGCGCGCTGCCGGCGTTGTTTGCCGAGCGCACGCGCGGGCGAAAGCTCCTCGGCGTCGTCGCCGGCTTCGCGGCTGCGCTGCTCGGCGTGGCGTTCGCCGTCGCCACGGCGTGGATTCTCGGGCGGCTCGGACCGGCTGTCGCCCCTTACTCTTTCTTCGAGGAACGGACGGCGACCGCTTTCCTCGGTGGGCTCGCCGTCGGCGGCATCGAGGAGACCGTCTTCCGCGGCCTGATGCTGGTCTCCCTGACCGCGGCGGTCGGTTTTCCCGCCGCCGCCATCGCCAGCAGCGGCGCCTACTCGCTGGTGCATCTGCTGGTATCCGATCCGACGCTCAAGCCCGAGGGTTTCTCGCTCGAGGACGGCTTTGCCTACCTGGTTCACGCGGTCGGCCGCCAGCTCGAGCCGGCGACGGTGCTGCCGCTCTCCGGCATCTTCCTCTGCGGCCTGGTGGCGGCGTTCGTCGTCCGTCGCAGCGGAACGCTGTACCTCGCGATCGGGCTGCACGCCGGCTGGGCCTTCGCCTTTCAGGTCCTGCGCCACGCTACCCGGCCGCTGGTCGAGATCCCGGGGCACTCGTATCTCGCCACCCATCACTATCTCGTCGGGACGCTGTGGGCCTGGGCCGGAGTGATCGTGGCCGGTCTCCTGGCGCTGGCGTGGGTAAGATTCGAACGCGCCAGCAAGTGGTGAGGGCGGGCCTCGCGCTGTATCATGCCGCCCCATGGAACGCCGTATCCACCGCCGGTTCTCGCGCCGCATCGAGCTGCGCTATTGGCGCGCCGGGGAGGTCCAAGGGCACACGGCCTACACCTCCAACATCTCGAAGAGCGGTCTCTTCCTGAACAGCGCCACCGCGCTGATGCCGGGCGAGCGCCTGCGCCTCGAGATCGTCGACCGCGAGAGCGGCTTCTTCGCCGAAGGGCGGGTGGCCCGCGTGCATCGCGTCGCCCTCGCCTTGCGCCAGGTGGATCAGCAGGGCGTGGGAGTGCGGTTTCTCCTGCCGGAAGAGCTGGTCGAGAATTTCATGCCGCTCGCGCGGCAGTCCGGTCCGGTCACCCAGGGGGGCAGGGCGGTCGAGGCGGAGTCGGTCGCGGGCGACGACCCCCAGTCGTCGGCCGAAGCCGGCGCGGCGACCCGGGAGAGTCCGGAGAGCGCAACGTCGTCGGCGCGCCAAGCGGCGACGGACACCTATCGGGACGGCGTCGTCCCGGTGCAGTTCGCCGACCCGGCGAGCTTCCTGTCGACCTACCATCGCGACATCGCCGCCGGCGGACTCTTCGTCTCTACGCCGCAGCCGCTGGAGTTGCAGGCTCAGATCTGGGTCGAGATGCAGGTGCCGATACCCGGCGAGCCCCCCCGGCTCTTTGCGGCCCGGGTCGTCCAGCGCTTCGAGCCCCAGGCTGCGGTCGGCGGGGGGAGGAATCTCCTGTCCGGGATGGCGGTGCAGTTCGTCGATCCGGAGAAGGTCCTGGCCGAGCTCAAGCCACTGCTCGCCATCCTGAGGAGATAAGCTTGCGGTCCCGAGCGGTCGCAGGGACCGCCGATCTACGAGGAGAATTCGCATGCCCTATAGCCCGTTGTTGATCCGACCAATGCGCGAGGAGCTCGCCAGCGCCGGTTTTTCCGAGTTGATGACCGCCGCCCAGGTGGACCAGCTTCTCGACGAGAGGCAGGGAACGACGCTGGTCGTGGTCAACTCGGTGTGCGGCTGCGCCGCTGGCGGGGCCCGGCCGGGTGCGCGACTGGCGATCCAGGAATCGCCGCGTCCCGACCGGCTCGCCACGGTCTTCGCCGGGCAGGATCTCGAAGCCACCGCGCGCCTACGCGCGCGCTTCGGCCCGATTCCGCCCTCGTCGCCGTCGATGGGCCTGTTCAAGGACGGCGAGTTGGTCTGGTTCCTGCCGCGCCACCGGATCGAGGGTCGCGACGCCCTGGCGGTCGCGGCCGACCTGCGGGCGGCCTTCGCGGAACACTGCTCGCCCGTGCCGGTCGCGGGCTGAGCGCCCGCCTGGGGCGCGCACGGACTCAGGCCGAGCGAACATGGGAACTTTCCATCACGACAAGCACCAGCTGCACGGCATTACCGTCATCGTCGAGACCACCGGACCGGAGCTTTACGTCGGCCGGTGTGACGACATCGTCGCGCAGGGAGTGATCCTGCGCGACGCCGACGTCCATCGCGAGGGCGACCCGGCGGCGGGGAAGAGCCGCGCCGAGTTCCTCGACCAGGCCCGGCGTTTCGGCGCCTGGCCGAATCTCCCGCGCATCCTCGTCCCAGCCGAGAGCGTGCGCGAGATCCGCCGTCTCGGCGAAATCTGAAGGATCCTCGACAGGAGTCCGCATCATGAACGGAATCGTCCGCGTCCCGGCGCCGGTCAACGAACCGGTCCACTCCTACGCCCCGGGCTCTCCGGAACGGGCCTCGCTCAAGCGGCGCCTGGCGGAGATGGTGAACGAGCAGATCGAAATTCCGCTGCTGATCGGCGGCCAGGCGGTGCGAACCGGCAAGACCGGCCGCTGCGTCTCGCCGCACGACCACGCGCGGACGCTCGCCACCTACCACCAAGCCGGCCGCAAGGAGGTCGAGCAGGCGATTGCTGCCGCCGGGGCTGCCTGGCAGGAGTGGTCCGAGACGCCCTGGGAGGCGCGCGCTGCGGTGCTGCTCAAGGCGGCCGACCTTCTCGCCGGTCCGTGGCGCGACACCGTGAACGCCGCGACGATGCTCGGCCAGTCGAAGACGGTCTTCCAGGCCGAGATCGACTCGGCCTGCGAGCTCATCGACTTCTGGCGCTTCAACGCCCACTATGCGCAGGAGATTTACGCCCAGCAGCCGGTGTCGTCACGCGGCGTCTGGAACATGGTGGACTATCGGCCGCTCGAGGGTTTCGTCTTCGCGGTGACGCCGTTCAACTTCACCGCCATCGGCGGCAACCTGTCGACCTCGCCGGCGCTCATGGGCAATACCGTGCTGTGGAAGCCGGCGTCGACCTCGATCCTGTCGAACCACTACATCCTGCAGATCCTGGTCGAGGCGGGGATGCCGCCGGGGGTGGTGAACTTCATCCCCGGGCGCGGCGCCGATGTCGGCGATCCGGTCTTCGCCAGCGCCGCCTTCGCCGGGCTGCACTTCACTGGCTCCACCGAGACCTTCCACGGCATGTGGAACACGATCGCGACGAATCTGCCGCACTACAAGTCGTATCCCCGGATCGTCGGCGAGACCGGCGGCAAGGACTTCGTCTTCGCCCATCCTTCGGCCGACGTCGAGGCGCTCGCCGTCGCGCTGGTGCGCGGCTCGTTCGAGTACCAGGGGCAGAAATGCTCGGCGGCTTCGCGCGGTTACATCCCGAAGTCGCTCTGGCCGGCGGTCAAGGAGCGCGTCGTGGCCGAGGTCGAGGCGATCCGCATGGGCTCGCCGCTCGACTTCCGCAACTTCATGGCGGCGGTGATCGACGAGAGCTCCTACGACAAGACGATGGGCTACATCGACTTCGCCCGGCGTTCGAACGAGGCGCAGATCGTCGTCGGCGGCAGCGGCGACAAGGCGACCGGCTACTTCGTCGAGCCGACCGTCGTGCTGACGTCGAACCCGCACTTCAAGCTGATGGAGGAGGAGATCTTCGCGCCGGTTCTCACCCTCTTCGTCTACGACGACCGCGACTTCGAGGCGACGCTGGCGCTGTGCGACACCACCAGCCCGTACGCGCTCACCGGAGCGATCTTCGCCCGCGACCGCGCGGTCATCCAGCGCATGGCGACGGCTCTGCGCCATGCGGCCGGCAACTTCTACATCAACGACAAGCCGACCGGCGCGGTCGTCGGGCAGCAGCCGTTCGGCGGCGCCCGTGCCTCCGGCACCAACGACAAAGCCGGCGCGGCGGCCAATCTCATGCGTTGGACCTCGATGCGGACGATGAAAGAGACCTTTGTCTCGCCGCGCGAGGTCGCCTATCCGCACATGGCGGAGGAGTAGAGCCGGTCGCATGCCGCACCGCGTCGCTCTGCTCGCCGCCCTCGCCTGCGCGCCCTTCGCCCCGGCGGCGATGGCGGAGGAGAGCGACGGCGAGTCGCACGCCCGCAGCGGCCGTTTCCGGACGGCTCCGGTAGCGGTCACGTCACCGCTCGCGACCGACACGCTGCGGGCCGGCGAGTCGATCGTGCTCTCCTGGACGGCCCTGCCGGAGATCGAAAGGCACGACGGATTCGAAGAGTGGGAGGCGTTCCTCTCCCTCGACGACGGCGCGAGCTACAGCGTTCGCCTGACCCCGCACCTCGATTTCGCCCGCCGCAGTTTTTCCGCTACCCTGCCGCCGTTCGCCGCTCAGCGGGCGCGCCTGCTGCTGCGTTTCGGCGACGAAGACGAGGAGCTCGAATACGAGGTGCCCGGCGCGTTCGAGATCCGGGGCACCAGCGGGCCCGATCTCGCACCTGCGAGCCCGGCCCGCGGGCGCGGCGAGCCGGCCCGACGGGCGGATCCGCGCGATCCGGGGGTCGCGATCTGGGTCCAGGGGACGCGCGACGGTCAGGCGGCACGTACCGTGATCGCCGCGCCGGACGGTGCCGCGATCGCCGCTGTCGAGCCCGAACGCTGGATCGGGCTCCGCATCGCGGTCGCCTCCCCCGAGCCGCCGCAAGCCACCGCCGCCGAGCCATCCACCCATCCCTTTACCGGTCTTTTCGCCGCGACATCCACGGCTCTCCCCGCGGCGCCTCGGGCCGCGCCGATCGAGCCCCGCCGTACCACCTGCCGCCAGAACGAATGAGCGCGGGCGCACGCCAGGTGCGCCCACCGTCGAATTCGTGCGGGGCCCGCGGAGCGGGCCCGCGTCCAGCTCATGCTCTCTGCTGCAGGAGTTCTCGATGTACAGAATCTCGCGTTCCCTTCTTGCTGGCCTCTTCGCCACCCTCGTCGCCGGTCGCGCGATGGCGGCCTTCGAAGTCGGGCTGACTCTGCCCGGCGGCGGCGCCGCCGCCGGCTTCACGGTGTCGGTCGTCGGTCAACCGGTCACCGCCCTCACCGACGGAGAAGGCCGGCTGTCGCTCGACCCCT
>JBGARM010000440.1:0-2820 GCA_044230215.1 Thermoanaerobaculia bacterium
GCGGGCGGGGCGCTGGCGCGGCTCGAAGGGGCGGCGGCGGAGGCCGCGACGGCACCGCCGACGCCGGCGGGCGCGGAGCCGGGCAGCGCGTCAAGTTGACCGTGCAGGCTGCCGGTTTCTACAATGACCGGTTCCATGACTACTCTGGCACCCACCATCCGGCGTCTGAAGAACCACATCGGCGAGAGCGTCACCCTGCGCGGCTGGATCGTCCAGAAGCGCTCGAGCGGCAAGATCGGCTTCCTCCAGGTCCGTGACGGCAGCGGCGTCGTGCAGGCGGTGGCGAGCCGCGCCGACATCTCCGAGGCGGCCTGGGCCGACGTCGAGCAGGCGACGCAGGAGTCGACCGTCCACCTGACGGGGACGGTCAAGGAGGACAAGCGTTCGCCCTCGGGGGTCGAGATCCAGCTCTCCGACTTCGGCGTCGATCACCTGACGCACGACTTTCCGATCACCCCGAAGGATCACGGCACCGCCTTCCTGATGGAGAACCGCCACCTGTGGCTGCGCTCCAGCCGCCAGCGTGCGGCGCTCAAAGTGCGCAGCGAGGTCGAGCAGGGGATCCACGACTTCTTTCACAGCCGCGACTTCGTCCGCATCGACTCGCCGATCCTGACCCCGGCGGCCTGCGAAGGGACGTCGACTCTCTTCGAGACCGACTATTTCGGCGACAAGGCGTTCCTCACCCAGTCCGGGCAGCTCTACCTCGAGCCGGCGATCTCGGCCTTCGGCCGGGTCTACTGCTTCGGCCCGACCTTCCGGGCGGAGAAGTCGAAGACCCGGCGGCATCTCATGGAGTTCTGGATGGTCGAGCCCGAGGTCGCCTTCCTCGAGTTCGAGGGCCTGTGCGATCTCGCCGAGGAGTTCGTCAGCAGCCTGGTCGCGCGCGTCCTCGATCGCTGCGCCGAGGACCTCAAGGTCCTCGAACGCGATACGAAGCTGCTCGAGGGCGTGGTGCCGCCGTTCCCGCGCATCACTTACACCGAGGCGGTCGAGCGCCTGAACGCCAAGGGCAACCCGATCGTCTGGGGGGACGACTTCGGCGCCGACGAGGAGACCCTGGTCGCCGCCGATTTCGACAAGCCGCTGATGGTGAGCCGCTTCCCGACGGCTTTCGGCATGGGGCTCGAGCGCTTCGTCGCCTGGATGTGCAAGCTCGACCACGTCCGCGAGACCATTCCCTACCCGCGGATGCTCTACAAGATCTATCCCTGAGGGGACACGGTCAGCCCTCCTGCACTTTCGCCGGACCGCGCCGCAGCAGGATGAGGTTGCGGGCGTAGAGGAACGGCAGGAAGGAGAACGAGAGCAGGATCGGCAGCTTGTCGATGTGCACGGCGTAGACGAGCGACACGGTGCTGCCCCAGAAGGACAGGTGCCAGAAGATCGGCGGCACCACCAGCTCCTTGCGCTTCTCCGAATGCAGCCACTGGATGACGAAGCGGCTGGAGAAGAGAGCGTTGCCGAGCAGGCCGAAGGCCGTCCACCAGCCCGAGTCGACGTAGAGCCAGGGCAGGAGCTGCCCGAGGAGCGGTTGCAGGAAGCCGGTGTTGTCGTTCATGAAGCTATTCTCTCCTCGTTTGCCGCCGGAGCGGACGGTCCGGAGGTAGAGTCGCGCGATGCGCGTCACCTGGAAGGAGATCGCCGTTTTCGCCCTGCTGACCGTCGTCTGGGGCACGACCTGGGCGGCGATCCGGATCACGCTCGAGGCCATCCCGCCGGTCACCGGCGTGGCGATTCGCTTCGCCATCGCGGGCGCCGTCCTGATCGCGATCGGGAGCCTGAACGGCGTGCGCTTCGGCCGCCTTCCGGGGGAGAAGCGTCTCTGGCTGATCAACGCCGCGACCACTTTCGCCGGCTCCTATGGCATCGTCTACTGGGGGGAGCAGTGGGTCCCCTCGGGCCTGGCAGCGATCCTCTTCGCCACCCTGCCGCTCTGGGTCGTCTCGCTCGGGCACTTCCTGCTGCCCGGCGAGCGCGGTGGCGGGCGCAGCTTCGGCGGGGTGCTCCTCGGCTTTGCCGGCGTCGCTCTCGTCTTCTCGGAGGACTTCGACAAGCTCGGCGGGGCGCAGGTCCTCTTCGCCTCCCTGGTCTTCCTCCTGGCGCCGTTCGTGTCGGCCGCGGGAAGCGTCTCGGTCAAGCGCTGGGGAAAGGGGATCTCGCCCTTCTCGATCGCCGGTGTGCCGATGCTGATGACCGGCGGTGCGATGGGGATGCTGGCGCTGGTCGTCGAACGAGGCCGTCCGGTACTGTCGCCGGCGCTCGCGCCGGCTCCCTGGCTCGCGACGCTCTATCTCGCGCTCTTCGGCTCCTCCCTCACCTTCACGCTCTATTTCTGGCTCCTCGCCCGGCGCTCGGCCGTGGCGGCGTCGCTCGTCTCCTACACCGTGCCGGTCTGCGCCGTTCTGGTCGGCTGGCTGGCCTTCGACGAGCCGGTGACCTGGCGGCTGCTCGCCGGCGGCGGCGTCGTGCTGGCGGGAGTGGCGGTGACGCTGTGGCCGGGCTCGGGCTCCCGGCCTTCCGCGCCGGTGGCACTTGCGCCGCAGCGCGACACGGATGCCGCCTTGCGGTAAAATCTAGCCGCACTGCGGCAAGAGCGGTTTCAGCGATTCGAGCCCGAGGGAGACGTCCGATGAGCACCTCCGCCCCCCAAGTCCGTCACGAGGTCAGCGAGCAGGATGCGCGCAAGGTCGCCGAGGCGGCGCGCGAGAAGTACGCGCCAGAACTGCGCATCTATGGCGCGGCCAAGGGGGCGAAGAACGCACTCAAGGCGCTGCGCGCTCAGCGCGACAAGATCATGGCCGACGACAAGTTGGACCA
>JBGARM010000441.1:0-2809 GCA_044230215.1 Thermoanaerobaculia bacterium
AACGATCCAGTCCATGAATCCTCCTGTGGAATGCCCGCGCTGTCAGGGTAGGACGCCGACGCTCGTCGACCAGTCGGAGGGATCTCCGCCTTCGAAGCTGTTGCGGAAGAGGCAGCGGCTCGCGGTCTGTCCTTCGCCGCACCTGAAGGCGCGTGTCGAAGCGACTCCCCAGATGACGCGCGACAGCGGAGCTGCGAAGAGGAGCTCGAAGGTGGGCGACCCGGCGCCGTTCTGCGTTCGCGGATAGCCGAAGATGGTGTCGTTCGTGGTGGGCGAACCGAACTGATTGCCGGCGAGCACGGTGCCGTCCTCGAGCAGGCACAGGCCCGTCGATTGGGTGAGGAGAGTTCCGGCGCCGGCTATCTGGCGGAGCGCCGCGCCGGTGCGATCGCGGACCTTGATCGACGCATCGCCGCTGGCCACGAAGACTTCGTTGGCCCTCGGGTCGACGACCAGGCCGAAAGGCCGTGTGAAGCTCGCGAACGGGCGGATCGGAGCCGGGTTGCCGTCGGCCAAGCGGGCGAAGACCGCGACGCTGCCAGAGAAGTTCTCGACATAGAGCTCGTCGTTCACCCGGTCGACGAACAGCCCGGCGACCGTGGCGCCGAGGCCCGTCGGGAAGGAGCGCAGCGGTGTCGGAGTGCCGGTCGCCGTGCGCGAGTAGACGGAGACGACACCGTCGGCCGTGCCGACATAGATTTCGTCGGCTTCGACGTCGAGGGCGAGAGCGACCGCGAAGCTGAATCCGGCGATCGTCCGCAGCGGTGCGACGTCTCCGTTGTCCGTGGCGTGAAAGACGCGGATCGTGGACTGTGTGGTGACCCAGAGCTCGTTGTGCCAGTTGTCGAGCGCCAGTCCGTAACACTCCGCAATTCCCGTGCTCGGCCCGGCAATCGTACGGATCGGCAGGGCGGTCACTCCGGCGTCGTCCGCGAAAACGCGGACCTCGGAATTGCTGGTGCAGGCGAAGATCTCGGCGAACGCGGACGCGGTGGAGAGCGGGACCAGCGCGGCGACCGTCAGGCTTGCAGCGACGGTGCGTACTTTGAGGCTCCTCGGAGCGCACATCGCGCGGCCGGTGGTCGCGACTTCGAAGGCTCGGGTCATTGCGTGCATCGTTCCCCCGTGGTGCGTGCAGGATGCAACCTCAGGTCTCGAGCGCGGCGAGGCTATCACCGAGTCCGCGCCCCGGAGCGCGCGCATCGAGGGTCCGAGTTTCGCCTCAGGTCGGCTCCTCCGGCGGGTCGCCGGCGGTCATCTGGAGCTCGACGATCATCTGCCGCGCCTCGCTGCGCAGGTGGGGGAGGTGGCGGGCGAAGACGAGGGCGCCGGCGAGGCAGACGATGCCGCCGCCGGCGATCGTCGCCGGCGCGCCGATCCGCGCTGCCAGGCTCCCGGCGAGCAGTGCGCCGATCGGCGCCATGCCCATGAACATCATGGCGTAGAGGGACATGACGCGGCCGCGCATCTCGTCGGGAATGAGCGACTGGATGAGCGTGTTCGAGCTCGCCATCTCGCTCATCATGCAGAAACCGACCGGAACGAGGAGCGCCGCCGAAACCCAGAACGAGCGCGAGAAGGAGAAGGCGACGAGCGCCAGACCCATGCCGCCGGCGCAGATGGCGACGAACGTGCCGAGCCCCTTCACCGACCGGCGATTCGCCAGGACGACGGCGCCTAGAAGCGCCCCGACCCCCGAGCTTCCCATGAGCAGACCGAGCTCGCGCGCGTCGCCGCCCAGGATCTCGCGCGCGAAGACCGGCATGAGCACTGCGTAGGGCATGCCGGTCAGGCTCACCAGGCCGAGCAGCAGGAGGAGGGCCCGCACCGGGCGGGCGCGGGCGACGTAGACGAAGCCCTCGCGCACGCTCGTCCAGACCGAGGTCGTGCGCGCGGCGACGGCAGCGGAATCGATGCGCATCGCGATCAGGCTGCCCAGGACCGCGAGGTAGCTCACGCCGTTGGCGAGGAAGCACCACGCCTCGCCGATGCGCGCCACCAGCAGGCCGGCGATCGCCGGTCCGATGACGCGCGCGCCGTTGAAGATCGACGAGTTGAGGGCGATGGCGTTCACCAGGTCGTCGCGCCCGACCATGTCGATCGCGAACGCCTGCCGGGTCGGGATGTCGAAGGCGTTCACCACACCGCCGAGCGCGGCGAGGGCGAGGATCCACGGCACCGACACGGCATCGGCGAAGGTGAGCGCGGCGAGCGCGAAGGCCAGGGCCATCGAGCTCGCCTGCGTCGCGATCAGCACCCGGCGGCGGGCGAAGCGATCGGCGACGACGCCGCCGGCGGGGGAGAAGAGGAGAGTGGGGATCTGACTCGCGAAGCCGACGATGCCGAGCAGGGCGGGCGAATGGGTCAGGCGGTAGGCGAGCCAGGCCTGGGTCACCGACTGCATCCAGGTCCCGATGAGCGAGACCAGCTGGCCGGCGAAGAAGATCCGGTAGTTGCGGTGCCGCAGCGACCGCAACGACTCAGGCAGGTTCATTCGTCGCCTTTCCGGACCTGCGGCGGAGCGGGCGGTGCGGCCGCCTCGTCGCTCTCGTCGTCGTCGCGTTCGTCGAGCAGGATCTCGATCTTGCGCTCCGGCTCGAGCTGCTTCTGCAGCTCGAGGAGCCCCGTGCGCATCAGGCCGCGGCGCCGGCTCTTGCCGTAGATGCGTTCCTGGCGCTTGCCTTCGAGTGCGATGAGGGCGACGAGCACGAAGATGAGGGCCGTGGCGATGACGCAGCCAACGGCGATCCAGGTCATGGAGAGGCCGAAAAGCTCATTCATGCGTGGCTCCCGGCCACCTCACGCATCG
>JBGARM010000442.1:0-2808 GCA_044230215.1 Thermoanaerobaculia bacterium
GAAGGGCCTTCGGCAGCGGATCCCGAACCGGTCGCCGGCGCGCCCATCCCGCCGATCGTCCCGAGTGTCACCGCGCCCGCCGGCGGCCCCGGCGGCAGGAGCAGATCGAGCAACCGCTCCTCGGTGCGCTCGGCGGCGGTCGCCGCGACCGCCTGGCGGCGCTCCTCGCGCACGATGGCGACACCGATCTCGGTGAGGTCGCGGACGATCGACTCGCAGTCGCGGCCGACGTAGCCGACCTCGGTGAATTTCGACGCCTCGACCTTGAGGAACGGCGCTTTGGCGAGCTTGGCGAGACGCCGCGCGATCTCGGTCTTGCCGACGCCGGTCGGCCCGATCATCAGGATGTTCTTCGGCACGATGTCGTCGGCGACCTCGCGCGGCAGCTGCTGGCGGCGCCAGCGATTGCGCAGGGCGATCGCCACCGAGCGCTTGGCGGCGCGCTGGCCGACGACGTACTTGTCGAGCTCGGCGACGATCTGCCGCGGAGTCAGGTTGTCGAGCGCGAGCTCCGGGCGCTCGGCGTCCGCTGGCGGGCGCGCGGTCACAGCTCTTCGAGGGTCAGGCGGTCGTTGGTGTAGATGCAGAGCTCGGCCGCGATGCGCATCGCTTCGCGGGCGATCTCGTTGGCGGAGAGCGGCGTGTGGCGCAGCAGCGCGCGCGCCGCGGCGAGGGCGAAGTTGCCGCCGGAGCCGATCGCCAGGAGGCCGTCCTCGTCCGGTTGCAGGAGGTCGCCGGTGCCCGAGACGAGGAAGCTCTTGTCGGCGTCGGCGACGATCATCACCGCCTCGAGCTGGCGCAGCACGCGGTCGGTGCGCCAGTCCTTGGCGAGCTCGACGACGGAGCGCTCGAGATTCTGGTTGAACTGCTCGAGCTTGGCTTCGAACCGCGTAAAGAGCGCCAGACCGTCGGCGGCGCCGCCGGCGAAGCCGACCAGGACCTTGCCCTTGCCGGCGCGCTTGACCTTCGCGGCGCCCGACTTCATGACCGCATTGCCGAGCGTCACCTGCCCGTCCGACGCCATCGCGACGTGCCCGTCGCGCCGCACCAGCAGGACCGTCGTTGCGCGCATTCGGGACATCGGACGGGCATTGTATCAACCGGGCAGCGGGCGGCCCTGCGGCTCGGCAGCGGCTACCTCGGAGAAGTAGACGCGAAACTGCGTGCCGGAGTGCGGGTGCGACTCGAGGGCGACACCGGCGCGATGGGCGCGGAGGATGCCCAGCACCGAGGGCAGACCGAGCCCGCGGCCTCTCTCCTTGGTGGTGAAGAACGGTTCCCAGAGGCGCTCGAGCGTCTCGGCCTCCATGCCGATGCCGTTGTCGATCACCTCGAGAAGCACCGCCGGCCCGGGCCGCAGGCCCTCGCCGAGCAGCAGCGTCCCGAGGTCGGCGGGGCGCAGCTCGACCCGGCGGGTGCGGACCAGCACTCGCCCGGGCTCGTCAGCGGCCGCGACCCCGGACCCGCCTGCGGCCGACGCTGCCGGTCGGGCCGGCAACGCGGCGATGGCGTCGTGAGCATTGGTGAGCAGGTTCAGGATCACCTGGCGCAGCTGGCTCGAGTCGCCGCTGATCGGCGGCAGACGCGGCGCCAGATCGAGTCGGGTGGTGGTGGAGGTGGTCGCCAGCGCGCGCAGCAGGTGAGCGACGTCCTCCACCATGGCATTGAGGTCGATCGTGCGCGGCTCGATCTCGCCCCGGCCGGCGTAGACCAGGAGCTGCCGCGCGAGCTCGGTGGCGCGGTCGGCTGCGGCGCTGATGGCCTTCGCGCGGTCGCGCAGCGGCGAGTCCGGAGGGAGCCGGTCGAGCAGGAGCTCGACGTTGCCGACGATCGGAGTGAGGAGATTGGAGAAGTCGTGGGCGATGCCGCCGGCGAGTAGGCCGAGACTCTCGAGACGTTCGGTGCGCCGCAGGAGCTCCGCGCTGTGCTTGCTCTCGGTGATGTCCTGGGTCATGCCGAGAATCTGCTGGATGCGGCCCTTTTCGTCGCGCAGAAACGGCGTGTTGTGGGAGCGGAACCAGCGCCATTCGCCGTTGCGATGGCGCAGACGGAAGTCGATCGTGAGCGAGCTGCCGTCGACGAAACCCTGCCAGCGCGTGTCGCGATCGAGCGCCGCGGCCTTGTCGTCCGGATGGCAGAGGTTCTCGAACGGATAGGGTCCGAGCGCCGCGGCTTCGGCGGGCGAGTAACCGAGCGCCGCCGGCACCGAACGGTTGATGTAGACGTCGCGCCCGAGGTCGTAGTCGTAGATGAACAGGAAGTAGGGCGCGACCTCGGCGATGCGCGCCAGGCGCCGGCTCATCTCCTGGGCGTCGCTCCTCACCTGCTCGCGGTCGGTGACGTCGCCGAGGAAGGCGAGCACCGCCGGCCGGCCCTCCCACTGCACCGGTATCGAGTGCGCCTCCAGCACCAGAATGCCGCCGCCTGGGCGGACGATCCGCGTCACCATGCTCCGCTCACCCGTGTCGCCCGCGAGGCGGCGGGCGTAGAGCTCGTGGACGAAACGCTGGTCGTCGGGGTGGACGAAGTCGAGGAACGACGCGCCGATGAGCACGTCCAGGGCGCTGTCGGAGATGCGGGCGGCGGCGGGATTGGCCACTTTGACCACGCCGTCCTGGAGGATGACGATCCCTTCGTGACTGTTGTCGAAGGCGACGCGGTAGTGCTCGCCGGACGCGAGCTCGGCCCCGGCTGCCGGCGCCGGCTGACCATCCCCGGAAGGCGGCCTCGACTCGTCCATCTGGAAAGCTCCTGTCGACTTCGCCGCTAGCCTACTCGCAAATCGGGCATCCGGGGGGCGGCCGTCTC
>JBGARM010000443.1:0-2807 GCA_044230215.1 Thermoanaerobaculia bacterium
CTCGGCGGCGCAGAGCAGTCGGCAGGAGGCTTCGGCGACGCGCCGGGTCACCGGCTTCTCCGAGACGTCGACCATCTGCGCGCGGCCGCGCTCGTCGAGATGGGAGAACCCGGAGTTCCGGTCGCTCGGGGGAGGTTGGCTGGGCATGGGCGACGGCGCGAAGGAGACTCTCCGCGCCCAGGGGGAATGCTAGCACCCGACGCGTCTTCGAGCTGCCGGCGGCGGCGCCGCCGGACGCACAAAAGCCCTGCGGCTCGGGCTACTCCGCAGGACTTCTGGCGTCAGGCAGAACGATCGGAACTGGTCCGGCGAATGCGATTCGAATCAGGCTGCCCGAAGGTTCCGGGCGGCTTACTTGCCCTTGTTGAGCGCGTCCTTGAGATCCTTGCCGGCCTTGAAGCGGGCGTTCTTGCTGGCCTTGATGGTGATGGTGGCGCCGGTCGCGGGATTGCGGCCCTTGCGCGCCGCACGCTTGCCGACGCTGAAGCTGCCGAAGCCGGGGATCTGAACGCGATCACCCTTCTTGAGGCCCTTGGTGATCGCTTCGATCACGGCGTCGAACGCCTCGCCAGCCTGCTTCTTGGTCAGACCGTCCACGTTTCCCGCAACATACTCGACGATGTCGGCTTTTCCAGCCATCTTTCCTCCCCGGTAGCAATGGTTTTGTCGATCGAAATCGATGACGGTGGCGACGATAAGGCAAGTGCAGGAGCCTGTCAATACAGGGCTCCGCGGCGTTTTCTGATATCCCGGCGAGGAGTCAGGAAAGGCGCTCGAAGAGCTGGACGGTGAACCCGTCGTGATCTCCGGACGGCGGAAAGCGCCAGATTCCCTCGCCGCTTTGCGCCGTCGCGGCGGCCGCCGGCACGCGTCCGGAAGCTCCCGTGCGGCGGAAGCCGGAGGCAGATGCGAGGAACTTCTCGCCGACTCGTTCGTTCTCTTCCGGCTCGAGCGAGCACGAGATCGCGACCAGGAGTCCGCCGGGCTTCACGGCCACGGCGGCGCCGGCAAGCAGGCGCTCCGCCTGCGCGGAGAGCCTCTCGAGCTCGTTCGCGCTCCAGCGCCACTTCAACTCCGGGTGCTTTCGGAGCGTGCCCGTGCCGGTGCAGGGGTAGTCGACCACCACGCGATCAAAAGCTCCAGTAAAGGGGGTGCGCTCCGCGTCGCCGGCGACGAGCGCGGCGCGGGTGTGGAGCCGATGGTGGTTGGCGGCGAGCGCCGGCAGCCGAGGTAGCGCGACGTCGGCCGCCACGAGTCGGATCGAAGGTTCGCAGGCGAGGATCGCCAATCCCTTGCCGCCGGGCGCCGCCGCGACGTCGAGGACACTCTCACCGGGGCGTGGCTCGGGGAGGTTGGCGACAAGCTGGGCCACTTCGTCCTGGATGTAGAACTCGCCACGCGCGAAGGCGTCGGTGCGCAGGGCGTGACCGGAGCGGACGATGAGTCCCTGGGCCGAGAGGCGGCTCGGCTCGGTCTCGACTCCCTCCTCCCGCAGCCTCTCGGCGAGGAGATCGCGGCCGCCCTGCGCCTCGAAGGCGAGCAGGTGCATCGGCTTCTGGCGATTGTTGGCCTCGAGGAGGGCGCGCGTGGCCGGCTCGCCGTACTGCGCCATCCAGCGTCGGACGAGCCCTTCCGGGTGGCTGGTCTCGATCGCCAGCCGTTCCACCGGATCGCTGGCGGCGATGGGCCAGGCGGCAAGGTCCGGCTTGGCGGCGACGCGCCGCAATACGGCGTTGGCGAAGCCTGCCGCCCCTTTGTGGCTGCGCCGCAGCGCCTCGTCGACCGCTTCGCTGACGATGGCGTGCGCCGGCACACGGTCGAGGAAGAGGAGTTGGTAGGCGGCGACCCGCAGGACCGGCAGCAGCGCCGGCTGAATCTGCTCGAAAGTCCGCCCGCTCGCCGCGACCAGCACCTGGTCGAGGCGCTTCAGCCAGCGCAGAGTGCCGAAGACGATCTCGCGCAGCAGCGCCTGGTCGCGCTCGTCGAACGAGCTCCCGAGCGCCGCGAGCTCGGCGTCGACCGGCGCCCGCGACACCAGCGTGCGCTCGACGATCGACACCGCCTGGCTGCGGACGCCGCGAACGGCATGGACGGAACGAACGGCCTTCGTCTCCTCGCCCTTCGGGGCGCTCTTGTCGAGTGAATCCAAAGGCTTGCCAGTAAGGGTCAAATCAACCGGTCGCCGACACCGAGATGCAAACCCCGGGCAAGGTCACCCCCCGAGACCGGGCCGCGTCCGGCGCGCTGCGCGCGCTCGATGGCGAGCACCGAGTCGCCGCCCGTCGACACCAGCACACGCTCCTTCTCGATGGCGACGACGATGCCTGCAGCCGTTCCGTAGTGCTCGGCGGCCGCGCTCGCCTGGAGCACCTTGACCCACTCTTCGCCGAACGGCAGCTCGGCGCCGGGCCACGGCTGAAAGGCCCGAATCAGACCGACGAGCGTCTCGGCCTCGAAGTCCCACCTCGTTCGAGCCTTTTCCTTCCGGATCTTGGGGGCAACGGTGACGCGCGACTCATCCTGCGGCCGGGCCGCGAGAGTGCCGGCGGCTAGCCCGCGCAGGGTGTCGACGACGAGCGGCCCGCCGAGCGCGGCGAGCCGCTGGCTGAGCTCCCCGGCGGTCTCGTGCGGACCGATCGCGAGCTCGGCAGTCGCCAGCATCGGCCCGCTGTCGAGGCCCTCCTCCATCTTCATGGTGGTCACTCCGGTCCTGGCGTCGCCGGCGGCGAGCGCCGCCTGGATCGGCGCCGCGGCCCGCCCCCGCGGCCCGGGGGCGGCGGGGGGGTTTTGGGCCCCCACGCGCGGCC
>JBGARM010000444.1:0-2804 GCA_044230215.1 Thermoanaerobaculia bacterium
TGCAGGCTCGACGCCGCCTCGGCGATCGCCGGATCGCGCGGCGGCGGCGCCGTGGAGTTCGCCCCCGCGCTGCTGTACTCGGCGCCGGACGAAGCCGAAGGCGCCTCGCGCGGCGAGATGGTGTAGAAGGCGACGCGCGCATTCTCGGCCGCGCGCACCGCGCGCTCGAAGTCGTCGAGCATCGTCAGACGCGCGGTGCCGATGCGGCTCGACTGCGTCTGGCCGGCGGGGCCGCCGCCGCGTTTCTGGTCGAGGAAGCTGGTCAGGAAGGCGTCCGGCTGCGAGGTGAAGCCGGCCGAGGCGAAGAGCACCGACTTGCGTCCGTCGATAGCGGCGAGGCCGCCGATCCACTCGCGCAAGGCGGCTATCGCCCGCGCCTGGCGGTCGATCTGCTGCTCGCCGTAGCTCTCGACCTGCAGGCGGAGGTTGGCGGTGTCGGTGGCATCCTGCCCGGCCACCCGCGCCGCCTGCGTCGCGCCCTCCGGCAGGCCGCTGTCCGGCAGGTTGCTGACCTCGATCTGGGCGCGCGGCCGGCCGTTCGCGCGCACCTCGCGCTCGAGCTGGCCGCGCTCGGCGGCGACGAGACTCCCCCGCCCGCGCAGTTTCTCGAGCTCGGCGAAGGCCTGCTCGATGCGCGCGCGATCGGCGGTCGGCGGCGAGAGAATGCGCAGATTCTCGGCAAACGCCGCGATCATGATGCGCTCGCTGCCGCCGGTGCGCGGCAGCACGAAAGCCTTCACCTGGTCGAGGATCTCCCTGCTCGTGCGCCACTCGAGGGCGCTCTGGTCAACGAAGACGAAGAGGTTCGCCCGTGACAGGTCGACCGCTTCGGGAGCGGTGTCGTCGGCGCTCGGCGCCGCCGCCGGTTTCCGCGCGCCGGGCGGCGCGAAGTAGTCGATCGCCACCGGCTTCCCGTCCACCTCGAGCCGGAAGTCCTCGCGCAGGAGGTCGGTGATCCTCCTCCCGGCGCCGTCGGTCACCACGACATCGACGTTCACCACCTCGACCTCGACGCGTTCGCCGAAACTGGGCGGAGGCTCCTGCGCGGGCAGCGGGGACAGCGCGCCGGGCACGGCGACCACGAGGGCCAGTGCTGCGAGCCAGAGCTTCCTTGCGTTTTCCAGGGTCACAGTAGCCTGATCGTGCAGGAAACCGCCTCCTGCGGCAAGTCGCCGGGCCGGAGCCACCGGCTCGGGGAGGAAAACTCGCAACGCGAGTGGCCTCGACCTCGCCGCTTGAACCGCAACGAGCTCCGCGGATAGACTTCCCGTTCTGCACGACGCGCCGCTGGTTTCAGTTCAGAATGCGCGGCTTCAAAATGGGGCGGTAGCTCAGCTGGGAGAGCACCACGTTCGCAACGTGGGGGTCGAGGGTTCGAATCCCTTCCGCTCCACCATTTCACTCACCTGTTGGGAAGTCCCCTCGATGTTGTTGAAAAATGGACACGTTAGGGGTGTTCGAAATTCTTCGCCGTCGAAGCTGAGACCTTCCGGGAAGAACAGCTTCTGCAGCCGCTGCCGCTGATCCAGCGCAGCCTCGATCCAAAGGCGACTCGAGTGGGTAACCAGGTGTTCGGCGAACGCCAGGGTGCCCTCGATGTCGAACTCGTCGATCTCGGCATCGTGGCGGTCGATCTTGGCGAGCGTCAGCTCCTCCTCGACCCGCGCCATGTGGGACTGGTAGGTCTCCTTGTCGATCGCGCCCTCGTAGAGGTAGGCGCTCACGACCCGCTCCTTGCGCTGCTGAAGCACCTCGAGCCGCTGCTCGATCGCCCGCCGCTTCTCGACGACACCCTTCTGCTCCTCGTTCCAGCGCTCGAGCACGGCCGCCGAGAGAAGTCGCAGCACCTCCGGCCGGGGGCTCAGGCGGCCCAGGAGCTCAACAAAGCGCGCCTCGAACTGCTGCTACGGGACGTTGATCCGCCGGCAGCCCGGGCAGTTGTATTAGGCGTAGCGTGCCCGCTTCCCCTTCGACCAGGCGCCGGTCAGCGGCCGCGAGCAGTGGCCAGAGCGGACGAAACGACGTAGCGAGAAGTCCGGGTGGTTGCGCTGATAGCCACCGACTGGCTGACGTTTGACATCGCGCCCAGCCTGCGCCAACAGGAAGGTCTCTGCGTCGACGAGGGGCTCGAAGTCGCCGGCGACGTCGATGCCCCATTCCTCGACCACGACGCGGCCCTGATAGACCGTCTTACGCAGGATCTTGTGCATCATCGTGCTCGACAGGGTTGCCCCCGCCTGCCCGTGAGGCCATCGCCGGCGGATCCGGGAACCGAGCGACGATCTCCTCGGCGGTCGGTACGTCGTCGATCGCCGAAGGATCGACTGCGGGAACCTTCGCCAGGTCGATTCCCTCGGTCTGATCGAGGTTGAACACCGAGTAGTAGCGCAGCACGGGCAGGCGCTCGCGCCGTCGCTCGCTGCCGGAAGACGTTGCGTCGATCCCGCGCTCGGCCCGGTCGACCCAGCGCCAGAAGATCACCGGCGTCGACCGCTCACCCGCGCGCACGCTGCCACCCAGCGCCTTTGCCTGGCGGAACGTGAGCCACCACGGCGTCGACGCCGCGCGGAAGCCGAGGAGAAAGACGTTGATCCCGCGATACGGCCGCCGCGAGACCAAGTTCGACGGCGCCAGCCCATCCACCTTCCACGGTCGCGCCCACGGAACCACCCCGCGCTCCAACTGCTCCACGATCTGACCGGTGATCACCTCGTAGACCTTCGACATCGCCGCTCTCCTCTCGGTGCCGTTCTCGGTGGATTCCGAGAACCTGAGGGCTTCCCCTCAACGCACCTGAAGAGCCA